>JAADGS010000066.1 GCA_013152275.1 Actinomycetota bacterium
GGCTCGTTCGCCGCGTCCGTCCCGATCGCCGAAATCGGCACCAACGGGCCCACCGTGTCAGGAATCACCACCACCTGGGCACGAAAGTCGGTCTGATCCAACAACCCCACCCACGCCGCGCAGTCGTCGCCGCACACCGACCCGCCATCCGCACCACCCAACACCAAATCCAAACGACCCATCTGCGGCGACTCCACCGCCTCCTGCACCCGAGCCTCCCACACCCCCTCCGGGTACGTCACCTTCACCTCCGCTGCCAACGGCACCAACGACCGCTGCTCCGGCGACAACGGAATCACAAAGGTCGGATCGGCCGGCACCGTCAAAACGACCTCCTCACCCCCAGACAGACGCGCCCCGACCCGAAGACTGTCCGCGAACGCGACCCGCACCGGCAACTCGGGCACGAACACCACATCCCCCGCACCCAGCACCCCGTCGTCTTTGACCCCCAAACTCCTCTGCCACGCCTTCACCGCCGACTGGGTCGACCGACCGAACACTCCATCTGGCTCCACATCCAGAAACCCCAACGCCACCAACAGCTCCTGCAACTGGGCAACATCTGGACCCGCGGCCGCCAACGACATGTCACGAAACGCCGGCACCGACCCCACCGCCACCACCACCGGCCGTAGATCCACGGTGTACAACACATCCCCCGCCGACACCTCATCTCCCGCCGTGACCGGCATCGATGTCACCACTCCCGCCGCACCATTGCGGCCTGCCGGCGACAACTCCCAGTGTGCGATCGCCGTGAACGTCAGCGACCTCCCAACCTGGCCCTCCTCCACCGTGTATGTCAACGGCGCCGGAGCCGTCAACGGATTCTCGGGTGACACTAACGCGACACGGCCGGCCCAAAACCCCATCGCCCCCACCAACACGAACGCCACCCCCGCCGCCACACCCGTCCTCGTCACTTGTGGCATCCGCACCATCACACCTCCAACCGAAACCTACCAGCCGACCGTCGTGCGCCGGATAGACCAGACGGAGCGCTCCCGGCGAGGTGGGGGCTGCGGGTCTATACAACACCCGACGCTGTCGATCACACAGGTGGTTGTGTCCTCTGTTCCGGTCGGTTCCGCTCCTGTGGGCTGATTGCATCCGGCAGCGATCTCGTACTGGCCTGAGGCGGGGGCCTTTTCTCCCGGCCGATATGCCTTGACCAATGCACTCACCTCCTTTCCGATGCGTTCGAGCGATCGTTAGAACCTGGGCGGCTCAGGTTGGTTCTGCTGGGGTCTGCGGCTGGCGGGTTGGGGATCCATCCCCATCGTGTTGCTTGGGTGATGGCTGCGTGGGAGCTGGATATGTCCATGTCGTCGAGGAGGTTGTGGAGAAGCCGTCGGGTGTGACGTTCCGATCTGGCGATGAGGTTGGCGGCCGTCTGGAGGGTTGCGCCTGCGGCGAGTGCGCCAAGGATCGCGATCTGTCGGGGATCGGGCGCTAAGTCTGAAGGTGGCTCCTCGAGTCGGGTCGCGAGGGCTCTTGCATCGGTGGTGTGAAGCGCAACGCAGCCCCGTAGCGCTGCGTTCACCTGCAGGTGCAGGTGGTTTGTTGTCGTGGTGGCATCGACGACCGATGCGCCAAGTCGCAGCCAGTACCGGTACTGAGAAGGAGTGGGGTCGTCCGTGAGCACAGCTATCGGCGATGCTTCGTGGCGTGTGGCCAGGTCGAGGAGGTAGGGATCGGGAAGGTCTGCGCTCAGGAAAATGAAGCCTTGCGGATGCTTGGCGACCCAGTCCGACAGGTCGTCCACAAGGCTCCAGGCGACTCCGTTCCGGTGGAGGGCGTTGTCAAGTCGCCGCCTGGGGATCGTCGCAAGGCGGTCGTCGACCGCGATTAAGGCTGATCTGTCGTCGACCATGAACTGGCTCCCACGAGGCCCCTTCGAGTGGCCGTCACGAGGTTGTGTCCGCGTCGTGCTGTATGTCGCGCAGGTTGTAGATGAGCGCGACAGATGTCCGAATCCGGACACATCGTGTTGAAAGCCGGGACAGCCGGACCGGGAAAGGAAAGGAGTAGATGATGACCCCAGTTAGGTATTTGAACCGTCGGCACTGGAGGACGCTACTCGCCGTGTTGGCGGTGGTGTTCGCAAGTGTGCTTGCGGTCTTGGTGCCCGCTGCGGCGGCTACCGACTCGTTGGGAGCGACAGCACTCTTTGAGGGAAAAACGATCCAGTTGGCTGACGGCTGGGGTGAGGCGACCGCCTGTCTGGTTCGCAGTGATGCTGAGGTGGTGGAATGCTTTCGTACCGAGGAGGAACTGGATGTCCGAATCGTCCAGCTTGAGCAGAGCCGAGGGCCAGAGGCTCCGCGGAGGCTGTCTTCGTGGTGTTCGGGTTATCTGCAGCTGTACGACGGGACCGCCTACAGCGGATCGGTGCTGTATGTACGTGACCGGTACCACTGGATCAACCTGGGCAACTACGGGTTCTCGAACCGGACGTCGTCGTTCAAGATCAGTGCCTGCCCGGCTATCTTTGCCGACGGTGACTATGGAGCCGGTGATTGGTATCCGACATCCCAGACAGAAGCGTGGGATCAATCCCCGTCGATGGCGCCAGGGTGGGACAACCGGGTTTCTTCCATCTACGTCGGGTAGCCAGCTCAAGGTTCGGGCCTCCGCTGCCGGGAAGGTGAGAGTGCGGTGACCGATCCGCCTTTGGATCCGCGGGAGGCCCGGGCTGCGTTTGAAAGACTGTATGCGGACACGTACCGGAAGGTGCTGGTGTACGCGAGGCGCCGCACCACGTCGTATGCGGATGCCGACGATGTGGTCGCGGCGACTTTCCTTGTCGCGTGGCAGCGACTCGAAGAAGCGCTCGGTGCCGAGCATCCGCTCGCCTGGCTGTACGGGGTGGCATATCGGGTGCACGCGAATCAGCGCCGGTCCGCTGCCCGCAAGGCACGCCTGAGGCGGCGCGCGGCCGAGGAGATGGCCAAGTCGGACCAGGATGTGGCACCGGTCGTTGCGGAAACGAACGAAACCCTCGGACTGGTACTCGGGGCGCTCGGGACCCTGTCGCGAGCCGACCAAGAGATCCTGCGGCTCGCGGCGTTCGAGCAACTGTCACATCCAGAGATCGCCGAGATGCTCGACATCCGGGCCGGTTTGGTGAGGAGTCGCCTGTTCAGGGCAAGGCGACGCCTCCAGGGCACCTACGAACGACTCTGCTCGGGAGACGGCTGATGGCGGCGATGACGCGACGATTCCATTCCGATGGACACACTACGGATGGGCGGATGTGTTCTGCACGAGGAGGAGGCACGTGAACAGACGCGGTGACGCCTTCGATATCTTGTCGTCTCATGACCCTGTCGACGAGACGCGCCTTGATGATCATCGCAGCCCTCACGCCCGGCGTCTGTTCGCCTCCATCGTTTCGCAACCTCGCCGTCCGGTACGCACCAGGCGTCGCTATTGGAGGATCGCCGGGATCGCGGTCGCCGCGCTTGCGGTCATCGCGGCCGCCTGGATCACCCTTCGGCCGATCTCTACGCCGACCGCGATCGGCTGCTACCGGTCGCCGAGCCTCGATAGCGACGTGGTGGCGGTCGAATCCGGCGGGACCCTCGACCCGTCGGTGTGCACCCCGATTTGGCGGTACGGTCCACTCGTCAACACCGACATCGTCCCGGCCGGATCCGTTCCCCCATTTGTCGGCTGTGTCACCGACACGGGAAGCCTCGCCGTGTTCCCCTCCGACGACCCCAACCTGTGCGGACAGCTTGGCCTCGCCGTCCCCGATGAACAGTCCAAGAGCCCCGGCGAGACCGTCCGACACCTCCAAGACACTCTCGACGCCTACTTCGCAACCCACCACTGCGTACCGCTCGACGAAGCCCACAACGCCATCGAAGACATCCTCGCCGCCCAAGGACTCTCCGACTGGACCATCCAAGCCGAACCCCCACGATCCGACCGGCCGTGTACCAGCTTCGGCCTCGACCCCCAACACACCACCATTCACCTCGTCCCCATCCAAGAACTCGGCCAGCCCAGCAGCTGACACCTAGGTCAGATGCCGGTGCCATCGCAACCCCATGCCTGATCGGAGACCCGAGACCGACCGGCATGCGAACCCAGTCATGCAGCGAGGCACGCGCGCGACCTCCAGCGAATACCGGACACAGAGAGGGTGACATCTCATGTGGGACCGCCCAAGAAGGGAGGGATGCCGTCGGACGGGAGCGTCATGAAGGTGCATCTAGTAGTGGGGAACCCTCAGGACATCCCTAACGGTTCGTAAGCGGTTTAGGACCCTCAGCACATCGCTCACATATGGCGGAGGAGGCTGTGGGCTGCTGGGGGGTAGTAGGGCTGGGTGATGGTGTGGTTGATGGGGTAGTCGAAGTGGGTGATGGGTTCGCCTTGGTAGCGGATCTCGATGGTTTTGTTGCTGGTGGTGATCGTTGCAGTGACGAGTGCTCCTTTCTCGATAGGCCGTCCGGTTGGTTGACAGCGGTGTGTCGGTGACTGAGGCTGCTCGCCGTGTCGGCCCGTCGAGGTGGTGGGTGCACCCGTGGCAGACTCACGGCGTCTCTCAATCTCAGACCCGAACCCCGAACCAAACACCGCAAGAACCTCCCACATCGCTGGGAAGATTCTCCAACGTGTTAGGGACGTGATGAGGGAAAAGTGTTAGGGATGTCCTGAGGGTTCTCCAGTAGTACTTAGAACGAAGAGCGGAAAGGAGAATAGTGTGAAGCCCGTGATGGTTGTCGCACTGGCATTGGCCATGATCGTGGCTTCGAGCGTTCCTGCTGTCGGCGAGGATCCGGCAATCCCGCAGACTCCCACATTGGTGCAGCGTGTCGCGGTGGAGTCAGGCTATCCGGACGTGGTCTACGATCTCACTACTGGCTCGTGGGGTCGATGAGGTGACGATGCCTATTGGCCCGTCGGGTTCCAGCAAGGTTGTTCTGCGGTACGAGGGAAGCGATGGAGACACCAAGGGTGTTGTCTCGGCCGGGGGCGTTGTCTCGCCCGACTGGTACATCGGCTTCGGCTGGTACATCTACTTCTACATCGGCCCGCAGGATTGGGGTTGGTTTACTGGTCTGGCCCTGCCGGCACTGTCCGTGTTCATCTGCGGGGTATTGGAGGCTGGCGGGATCTCGGGAGTCGTGTGTGGCTTGATCGCCGTGGCGCTGATCTACGTCTTCGCTACATATGCGGCGCCTCCCCCGGCGTACTGTAAGGAGATCAAGTTCAACCACGTGGGCACCCTGAGAAGCGTCAAGAACGTGCAGATGTCTTGCTGGCAGGAGCGAACGTTGTCTCGTAGGCTCTTTAGGCGTTGGCGGCCCGGCGAGGTACTGGCCCTCGGCGGAGTTGTATTGCTGGTCTTCGTCGGGATCGGGTGGGTGCTGATGCGCGTGTTCACGCCTACTGTCGCCGCCGACTCGTCGCGACAGTTCTTGACCGGCAGTTTCGCGACGTTCGCTGTGCTCGAGACGGTTGCGTGGCTGGATCTGCGCCGGATTGTCCGGAGACCTTCAAGAGGTAGATTGCTGTTCTCGGTTGGTCTTGGCATGCTGATCAGCGAGGGCGTGCTCTTCGCTGGTGCAGCGCTGGTCTTTCCTGACAGCTCTGCATCGGTCGTGGAGTTTGTGACTCGCGCGGTGTGGGTGCCACTGGCCACGCTGACTGTCGGGGTGGTCGTTGTGATTGCGAAGAGTCATGGGTCATCCGAGGTGGGTGGCACTTGACCGACGGGGCCCCCTTCGGCTGACGGTGTGATTGCTTCCGCAGCAAGGTGGACCAGATATGCGGAAGGAGTGGTCGCCGCGGAACGTGCTTCTCAGTGCCAGCCCCCATGTGTGCACACTGCGCATTCGGCACCATCAGACAGATAGGGGAGGAGTGAATGAAGAGCCGTCACTTGAGACTGGTGGTCCTGCTCGTCGTTGTTTTTCTGGTCGGCGCCGCATGCACCCCGACCGACTCCACCAAGCCGGTTCCTGCGATGACAGCCGCACTCTCGGTGGAGCTGCAGGCAAGAACGTTCATGCGGGCCTGTCAGGACGTTATCTGTGCTGGCGCACCCATCCTGGCTCCAGACACCACCGAACAAGCAGTACGGGATGCCATCAGAGGATTCACCGACGAGGTCCAATACGTCGACATGTCCAAGCTTGGTGATTTGACCGGCCCGGATGGTCGATTCGACGGCGGCGCGATTCTGATTGGAGTCGGCACGGTCCACAGCACCGAACGAGACGACGTGGTAGGGGTCGATGTGTCGCTCTTGCGAGGATTCAACCAATTCAGAGGGCGAACGTATCTGTTCTTGTGGGACGGAACCGAATGGGTAGACACGTCACCTGATGCTGTAGATGTCACCGTGACTTCCTCGGTCTCCTGACGCGCACCGGCCTCAGATCGTCGAAACTTGACATCCCATCACACCCTCAGCCGAAGGGGGGACGGGGCATACTGCAAGAGTGTCCTCTAACCAGGTGCAGAGCATGCTGCGGAGCGTTGGCGCCGTTTACCTTCTCTTGATACTCGCGACGGTGACGGCCTGTAGCCGACCAGATGAATCGCCGGCAGCACGTGTCGGCACGAACGCTGGGGCCACCGAGGATTCGATTTCTCGGTGGCCCCCGGTATCGATGCTTCCTGATGAGTTCTTCCCGCTAGTGGTCGAGTGCCTGCAGGACAACGGCTATGCGGTAACGCTGGGACCCGACTACTCGCTGTCTGAGGCCGGCGGCTCGTACGAGAACAGAGGGGCGCTCAAGGAGACGTTCGATGAATGCGCGCAGCAGATCGATCCCAGCTACCTGGAGGATCCACCCCCATTCACTGAAGCGCAGCTGAAGGCACTGTACGACTATGTCAATGCGCAGGTAACGTGCTAGGTGGAGCTCGGCTATCCCCAGGCGAAGGTGCCATCGTTCGACCGGTTCTCGAGCGATCTCAGAGGACGATTCGATCGTGTCGGGGCACTCGTCGAGGACTTCGGTGTTCGTCCAAGCGATGCGGATATGGTGACCTGTCGACAACGGGACAAGCCGGCATGGTTCGTGGCACCGTGAGCAGCGTTGCGATGGGACGGGCAGCGCGTGTGGCTGTTGCCGCGGTGGTGCTCATCTTGGCCGGGTGTGGAGGAACGGCTGACGTTTCCGCGATCTCTGGAGTGACCCCGTCCACTGTGTTGGTGACTTCGACGATCGACCTGGGAACGACTGAGACCACGGGAGGGGTAGTGGTGTCAGGGTGGGCGCCGCCGCCGGTGCCGCTGCCGTCGTCCCCGGAGTATCGGGAGAAGCTCGGCCCGTACGCGGACATGCTGCTTCGCGGAGGGGTCGTCCCATGGGGCAGTGAGGAGCACGCGTCGTACATTGTGTCGTGTCTCGAGTCGGCGGGATTCGATGCCACTGTTGGGTCGGAGGCGGGCCTTTTCACCTATGAAGTGTCGGCCGGCGAACAGACCGAGCGTCTTCGGCAGGTGCAGGCTGCGTGTGAGGAGGCGGTGATCGACTCGGGACTCGTGACGTATCCCATGGCTGCGTCAAAGGAGGAACTGGGCGTTCGTTATCGGGCGGACTTGACCATCGATCGGTGTTTGATCGATCACGGGTTTCATCCGTCGGAGCCACCATCGGAGGAGGAGTACATCGAGAGCGGAGGGTCGTGGGATCCCTTTGGTGACCTGTCCACTCAGGAGTACTCCGATGCAGGAGAGGTCTGCACCCGGAATCTGGTGACGATCCTCGAACAGATGGTCGCCGACGGCGAGACTCCCTGAAAGCTCTCTGACAACACGCCGAGCTTCTTGACGCCATCGTGCTCTCTCGCCCGCCCCGATATCCTCGAATACCTACGATGCCACGACAGCCGATAGCGACCGACGCTGCCCGGCCCTGAGCGTTTTCATCCCGGCGAAGCCACACAAGGTGCGGTGACGACCGAAAGCTTCATTCGGTGTGCCAGACCAGGTTGCCGTGGCAGTGCTTGTACTTGAGACCCGACCCGCACGGGCAGCGTTCGTTACGCCCCACCTTCGTCCGATCAGCTGCGGGTCGAGCAGCCAGCTTCGCCGTCATCTCTGCCCGGTACCCCCGGACCCCCAGCTCACCTTCCCAGCCACGGAGGCGCTCACTCCATCCCCGCGACCGTTTCTCTGCCGCCTCCACACGGGCCTCTCGGCGAGCGACCTCCGCCTCCCGTCGCGTCAACTCCTCTTCGGCCTGCTGGGCCAATACCGGCGAGCCATCACCGCCGGAGTCACCGAACACGCTCACCAGCTCACGGTCAATGAGCATCACGATCGCCCGGCCCATCGAGACACGAGCCGAGTCGCAGTAGCGTTTCCACGTCGACCACTTCGCCATGGTCACCGGTACCCGCACCATCCGGTACGTCTCGTCCTGCCCGAGGCCTGCGAGTAGCTTCCTGTCGATCCTCGTCAGGACACCACGGTCGAGATCCATCACGACCTCACCTGTCTACATGTAGACATCAGGCAACTTGTTGCATGTGCGTGTGGTGTTGAAAGGGTTCTGTGCGCGAGTCGCGCTTGTGGCCTGCGATGTCTGTCGGGTCGGGTCCTCGTGTTGCAGGATCGTTGGTGGGTGTTGCATCGGGTGGTCCTTTCGCTTCAGGTTCGGTTCTTCAGGTTCGGTTCTTTCAGCTTTGCTGTCGATCGGCCGGCTGGCTTCCCGTGATGGGCGTTGTGACCTTCCGGTTGATTCGTGGTTCCGGTCGTCCCTCCGTGCATGGCAAGCGTTCTGAGCCGCCGACAGCCCAACCGAGCGACAGAATCTCTTTTTTTTGTCCCCTCTGTCCTCCAAGCGCTGGTCGCACAGGGGATCTCACGGCCTCTCCTGGCCGTCTGGCAGGACGATGGGGCGGATCCGCCGACCTGGCGAGCGTCGCTTCGTCTCACAGCGGATCGGTTGAGGCGAATGGCTGGGGACATTGCCAAGATCTTTACCGCCAACCCTGTCGCTGCGATGTCAGCAACCCTCCAATTCGACGCTCATTGACGAGGCCTGGCATCCCACCCTCTCACCAGAGTGTTATCAGAGTGTCAGTAGCCCTCCAATTGGACGCTCATTGACGAGACGAGCATCCCACCCTCTCACCAGAGTGTTATCAGAGTCTCCGTAACCCTCTCAACCTGATCTTTTCGGCCCGGCTGCTCCCCCACCGCCCCTCCGACGTTTCGGGCGGACACGGAAGGGCGGTGTCGACTCGTAGGCGGGTCGTGACAGGGTGGTTGGCATTCTGGTGACAGGGTCATGCCGCAGCCTGAGGGTATGGAAGCGAATGGCGAGGCGGGTATCGGCCGGCTGGCGAGGACACCGGTCAGGGTCATCATTGATGCGCCGGGACCTCCGATCCTCAACGAGGCTGCAGCCGCGGTGCTGCTGCGCATCCTGCTACGCGCAGCGAAGCAGCATGCCGGGGCGAATGTCGCACACCTGTCCGCTTCTGCGGTACGCTCGGTTTCGTGATGCGGTTCGCGTTCTACGGCAGGGTCTCCACCGAAGATCAACAAGACCCCGAATCGTCACGCAAGCTCGCCCGGTCCCGCCAACTCATCGAACCGACCGACGGTGTCATCGTCGCCGAGTTCTTCGATGTGGGTCAGTCCCGCTCCCTCCCCTGGTCACGCCGCCCCCAAGCCTCCAAACTGCTCCAGACGCTCGCCGATCCGGACCGGGGGTTCGACGCGGTGGTGATCGGTGAACCCCAGCGGGCGTTCTACGGCAACCAGTTCGGGCTCACGTTCCCCGTCTTCGTGCACTACGGGGTCGGCCTGTGGGTCCCCGAAGTCGGAGGTGCGGTCGACCCTGGCTCTGACGCGCATGAGATCGTCATGAACCTGTATGGGGGGATGAGCAAAGGGGAACGGAACCGTATCAAAACTCGGGTCCGTACCGCGATGGCCGCCCAGGCCGCCATCGAAGGCCGCTTCCTCGGCGGACGGCCACCCTACGGCTACCAACTCGCCGACGCCGGACCGCATCCCAACCCCGCCAAAGCCGCCGCCGGCCAGACGCTGAAGAAGCTCGAGCCGAACCCGCTCACGGCCCCTGTCGTCGAGCGTATCTTCACCCAGTTCCTTACCGGCAAGGGGATTCATGCCATCGCCCGCGATCTCACCGGCGAAGACATCCCGTGTCCCTCGGCTGCCGACCCCGAACGTAACCGTCACCGACTGGCCGCGACATGGCAGCCGACCGCGGTTCGAGCCATTCTCGACAATCCCCGCTACACCGGATATCAGGTGTGGAACCGCCAACGCCGCGACGAGGTCCTCGTCGATGTTCACGACGTCGGCCTGGGCCACGAGACCCGCATGCGTCGCAACGACCCAACCGAGTGGATCTGGTCGAAAGAACTCTCCCATGAACCGCTCATCACCTGTGAACAGTGGGATGAAGTCCAGGAGCGGTTCCGCAAGAGTCGACGTGCCTCCACTCGTAAACCCAAACCGGGCAGGCGCTACCTGCTTGCCGGTCGGATCCGATGCGGTCAGTGTGGCCGACGTATGGAAGGCGCCTGGAACCATGACCGCCCCTACTACCGCTGCCAGGTCCACCGAGACGACAAGGCCCACCGCAATGGGCATTCCGCCACCATCTATGTGAGGGAAGAAGCCCTACTCCCCGGCCTCGACGAATGGCTCGGGGAACTCTTCGACGCCCACCACCTCGACGACACCTGCCAGACCCTCGCTGAGGCCGCCCAACCCGACCCGGACGACCAAGCCCGACACGACAAGATCCGCAAACGGATCGCCAAGCTCGACCGCGAACTCGACGGCTACCGCAGCATCGTCCGTAACGAGCCCGAAGCAGCAGCAACCGTGGGACGATGGATCGCCGAGACCGCTCAGGAACGTCGGCGCCTCGCAACAGTCCTCGGCGTCAAAGCCTCCACCCGGCTCACCAAAGACGACATCAAAGCCCTGATCGCCAGCCTGCAAGACATCACCGCGACACTCGCTGCCGCCGACCCCACAGACAAAGCCGCCGTCTACGAAGAGATGGGAATCGACGTCACCTACCACCAAGACGGCCGAGTCCTGGTCGAGTCGAGACCCCGTGTAGTCAACGATGGTGTCGGAGGGGGGACTTGAACCCCCACGTCCTATTCGGACACTAGGCCCTCAACCTAGCGCGTCTGCCTATTCCGCCACTCCGACACGTGAGTATACCGTTGCGTGATCAGCCGAAGATGAACGTCAGTGTGACCGTTGTGATCGTGAAGATGATGGCCGAACCCACCGTGAGCCGGTCGAGGTTTCGTTCCACAACGGTAGAACCCGACATCGCAGAGGGTCCCATTCCACCACCGAACATGTCTGAGAGCCCCCCGCCCCGCCCCGCGTGAAGCAGGATGAACACGACGAGCGCGAGTGACACGATCACGTGGATGACGACGGTGACGACAGTAAGGATTTGCATGGATTCTCCAAGTCGAAGCGACACGGCCGTGTCGCGCCGGTAAGTATGCCGGGATCAGCCATCCTAGGTCAAGTTGGAGCTTTCTCAACCGGCCTGTTTGGCGACCTCCTCTGCGGCACGCTTTGCTGCCTCAGGATCTCCCAAGTAGAAACTGTCGACCTTTCGCAGGTCCTCGTCGAGATGGTAGACAAGCGGGATTCCCGTGGGGATGTTCAGTGACGCTATCTGTTCATCTGTGATCTGATCGAGGTGTTTGACGAGGGCGCGCAGGCTGTTGCCGTGTGCAACGATGAGCACCAGCTTTCCGCTCCGAAGATCCGGGACGATCTGATCGGACCAATACGGCATCATCCGTTCAACGACATCCTTGAGGCATTCAGTCGCCGGAAGCACATAGGGATCCAGATCCGCATACCTTCGGTCATGGGATGGGTGCCGGTCGTCGTCCAAGCCAAGCGGAGGGGGTGGCACGTCATAGGAGCGTCGCCACTGGAACACCTGGTCTTTGCCGAGACGCTCGGCTGTTTCTTTCTTGTTGAGGCCCTGCAGCGATCCATAGTGCCGCTCGTTGAGTCGCCAGTGTCGCTTTACGGGGAGCCACGACAGGCCCATCTCGTCCAGCGCGAGATTGGCGGTCTGGATGGCCCGCCATAGCAGGGACGTGTGCACGACATCGAACCTATATCCTTCTTTCGCCATCAACTTGCCAGACTCCACTGCTTCAGCAGTCCCTCTGTCTGACAGGGGCACATCGGTCCAGCCGGTGAACTTGTTCTCCTTGTTCCAGGTACTCTCGCCATGGCGAAGCAGCACGAGAGTGTACGGTGCGTTCATATCGTTCCTCGTCCGGTTTGGTAAGGACATCGGATCACATCCAGTAGCGAACGATCGCGGCGAACTTGTCGGGATCCAGAGACGCCCCGCCGACCAGTCCCCCATCGATATCCTTCTTGGCCATCAACGCGGCGATGTTGCCAGGGTTCACCGAACCTCCGTAGAGGATCCTCGTCGTGTCCGCGGCATCGCCCCATCCCAGTCTCAGAGTGTCACGGATGAATCCAACCATCTCCTGAGCGTCTTCTGGTGCCGCAGTCCGACCGGTCCCGATCGCCCAAATCGGCTCGTAGGCGATCACCGCTCCTGCCACTTGTTCTGCGTTGAGGCCCCGCAGGCCTGCAGGAATCTGGGAGCCGACCCGTTCGGAGGCGATCCCCGCCTCGCGCTCGTCCAGTGTCTCACCGACACACACGATTGGTGTCATGTCGTGGGCGAGGACAGCCTTCACCTTGCGATTCACCGACTCGTCCGTTTCGCCGAACAGTTGCCGACGTTCTGAGTGCCCGACGATCACGAACCGGACGAACAACTTGGCGAGCATCCCCGGCGCGATCTCTCCCGTGAATGCTCCGGACTCCTCCCAGTGCACGTTCTGTGCTCCGAGCAGGATTCGCATATGGTCGGCTTCGATGACGGTCTGTACCGACCGCAGCGCCGTAAACGGCGGCGCGATCGCGACGTCCACACGGTCGAAGTCGGTCGGATCCAGGCGATAGTGAAGTTTCTGGGTCATCTGGATCGCCTCCAGATGCGTCGCATGCATCTTCCAGTTGCCGACAATCAGATTCTTACGAGCCATCAGCCCACCTCTCCAGTGCCGCCACACCCGGCAGCGTCTTTCCCTCCAACATCTCCAAACCGGCACCACCGCCCGTCGACAGGTGCGACACCGTGTCCGCCAATCCGAGTAGGCGCATAGCGGCCACCGAATCGCCGCCACCGACCACACTGAAACCTCCGAACCCGCTCAGCGAGCGCGCGACCTGTTCGGTCCCTGCTCGAAAGCGTTCCCACTCGAACACCCCCATCGGCCCGTTCCAGAACACGCTGCCTGAGCCGTGGATGACGGCGGCAAAACGCTCGGCCGTGTCTGGGCCGATATCGAGTCCTATCCAGTCGTCCGGAATATCGTCGCGATCGACGATCTTGCTCTGCGCATCGGCGGCAAACCGGTCGGCAACGATGATGTCCTGTGGCAGGCTGATCCGGTCTCCGTAGGGCGAGGCGAGAATCTCGCGCACCTCGTCGAGACGGTCTTCATCGAACAGGGAGTTCCCAATCTCGTACCCCTCCGCGGCCAGAAGCGTGAAACACATTCCGCCACCGATGAGCATCATGTCCACCTTCGGAAGCAGTGAACGGATCACGCCGAGCTTGTCCGAAATCTTCGCGCCTCCGAGTACCACCGTGAAAGGACGTCCCGGTGCTTCGAGCAGCCTGGTGAGCGCTTCGACCTCCTTGACCAGAAGAGGCCCGGCCACGGAACGGAGCCTTTGTGCCACACCGACCGTCGACGCGTGGGCCCGGTGCGCAGTCCCGAACGCGTCGAGGACGAACAGGTCGGCGAGTGCGGCCAAACCATCCGCGAGTGCCGGATCGTTCTTGGTTTCGCCCGCTTCGAAGCGAGTGTTCTCCAGCAGGATCACATCGCCGGGTCTCGCTCGTTGGACCGCGGCCTGTACCGAGGGTCCGACCACCGCGTCGAGCTTCTCGACGGGAAAACCTCCGAGCTGGGCCATACGTACTGCAACCGGGTCCATGGCGAACCGGGAATCCCGACCTTTAGGGCGACCGAGATGGCTGCACACGACAACGATGGCCCCGGCATCTCGCAGACGCACTATCGTCGGGAGACTGGCCCGGATCCGAAAATCATCGGTAACCGCACCATCTGCGAGCGGCACGTTCAGATCTGAACGCACGAGCACACGAAGTCCCACGACGTCGACGTCGTCCAGAGTGAGGAATCTCGCCATGGCTTTCTCCTTAGGTCAGCTCGCCGAGTGTTTTTCCCAGCTTGATCGCATCGTGCTGCGGCCAGCCGGCACCGACATCGGCCAGGTCCTCCTGGACCAGATACCAGCCGAGCGTCTCGACTTCATCTGCCCCGTAAGTGAGTTGTCGAAGCGGTTCGGGCACGTGAAGGTCGCCGCGATGGGCGACGATAACACCCGTTCTGCTGAGTCCCGTCATCTGCCGGAGCGCCGCGATGTGTCCGATGCCGTCGAGATGCAACGTCTCCCCGTCCTGGGTGGTCAGGTTGGCCACGAAGACGAGCCGTGCCGATGCCTCATCGAGCGCTTCGACGATACCGGGCACCATCAGCGCCGAGATCAGCGATGTGAACAGGGAGCCGGGACCGAGGATCACCTGATCCGCCGTACGTATCGCCCGAAGTGCGTCGACGCTCGCCGGTTCGTCATCCGGTTCGAGGCGCATCGAGGTGATCTTCCCCCGGGTCTTCGTGATCGCCGCCTGCCCATCAACCCACCGACCGTCGATCTCTGCTCGTAGATGCAGCGAACGGGGCGCCGCGGGAATGACATCCCCGCGGGCGCCCAGCAGGCTCCCCGCGATCCTGACGGCGGTCGGAAAATCTCCTTCGAAGATATCCTGCAAGGCGGCCAGCATCAGGTTGCCGAGCGAATGCCCCGCAACATCCGTGGCCTCGAAACGGTAGGAGAACAACTCGCGCCAGATGGACGGTTCAGGACTGAGTGCGAGGAGACACTTTCTGATGTCGCCCGGCGGAGGAATCTCCAACGTGCTGGTCAGGCGTCCTGACGATCCGCCGTCGTCGGCCACGGTGACAACCGCCGCGATGCTTCCTGCGTACAGTTGCACGGCTTCGAGCACCTGTGCAAGACCGTGCCCGCCCCCGATTGCGACAACGCTCGGCCCTTGCAGGTCGAACCCGAGCGGGTCAAGTGCCACCTCGGGAAGAGTCATCGTTCGACGTCTCGGTGCCGCACCGTCGCCTGGACTCCCCGGCCGTCCAACCATCGGGCAAGTGCCTCGGCAATCGCGACCGAACGGTGCCTGCCGCCGGTGCACCCGACACCGATGCTCAGATACGACTTGCCTTCGTGGCGGAACCTGGGCATCAGAAAGTCGATCAGTCCCTGGACACGCTGGAGGAACTCCTGTGCATCATGCTCGTCGAGAACGTAGTCGCGCACTGCGGGATCGCGTCCGTTGAGAGGGCGAAGGTTCTCTTGCCAGTACGGATTCGGGAGAAAGCGAACGTCGAACAGCAGGTCGGCATCCCGTGGCGCTCCGTACTTGAAGCCGAACGACGAGATGGCGACACGCATCGGGCGTTCCGGGCGTGCCTCCTCGAACTGCTCTTCGAGACGACGCCGCAGCTCATGGACGTTCGTTTCCGTCGTATCGATCACGAAGTCGGCTTCTGCTCGCAGTTCGGCAAGCAACTCACGTTCGGCTGCGATCGATTCGCTGAGTGTTCCCGCGGCCACCGGGTGAGGACGCCGATTCTCCTCGAAACGGCGGATCAGCGACTCGTCGGTGGCGTCGAGAAACAGGAGCGACGGCTCGACCCCTTCACGTTCGAGATTGTCGATCGTCTTGTTGATCTCGTCGATCGGATAGCCACCGCGGGCGTCTACGACCACGGCCAGCCGTCGGGGCACCTCGGCCAGGTCGTTGTAGCGGACGACGTCGCTGATGAGCGATGGGGGAAGGTTGTCCACAACGAGATAGCCGAGGTCCTCGAGCACCTTTGCGGCGGTGGAGCGGCCCGCACCAGACATGCCGGTGACGACGAGAACTCGGGGACGTCTAACCAGCGGCGGCCTCCATTTCCAACATGGCACGTTTCAGATCCGAGCCACCCCCATAGTGGCCCACACCCCCAGAGGAGGGTACGACCCGATGACAGGGAATGATCGGTGCAAACGGGTTGCGGGCCATCGCCTGCCCGACGGCGCGTCCACCGCCGGGGCTGCCTACGGCCTTCGCCACTTCGCCATAGGTCATGACCTCCCCCGGTGGAATCCCCGACACAACCTCATAGACCGCACGAAGGAACGGAGTGCGCGCATGGGCGACCAGTGCAGCATCGGGTTCCCACGCGCTCACATCACCGTTGAAGTATCGTGTCAATCGTGCCACCAGATCCTCCACCTGGACTGGAACATCGGAGTTCGCCGGCGTGTCCGGCGGGGTCCCTCCAGGCAAGATCATCTCGACGATCGTGTCGCCTTCGAAGGCCACCCAGCCGGTCCCGAACGTTGTCTCGTATCCGAGTCTCATCGCTGCTCCTGTCCGTGCAGTGCAGCATACAAGTCCGTGGCCACCTGCCGAGGCACTACTTTGGCCAGAGCGTCGACGTCCGCATCCCGCATCTTCTTCAACGACCCGAACCTGCGCAGCAGTTGCTTTTTCCGGGTCGGACCGATGCCCCGAACATCGTCGAGGGTCGAGTCGACCATGGAACGCGAACGTAGGTTGCGGTGATAGGTGATCGCAAACCGGTGGGCCTCGTCGCGGACGCGTTGGAGTAGATGCAGCGCCGCTTCATCTCTCGGGATCCGCAGCGGGTCGGCGACGCCCGGCAGGTACACCTCTTCCATCTTCTTGGCGAGCCCGGCCACAGGAATATCGAGGGCAAGGTCTTCGAGAACTCGAACGGCGCGTGACAGCTGTCCCGCCCCGCCGTCGATCAGCACGAGCGACGGCGGGTATGAGAACCGGCCTCGCTCCTCGACCGGGCGCTCCCGTTCGGCCACAAACGCCTCGAAGCGGCGCCGCAGGACTTCCTCCATCGATGCGAAATCATCTTGACCTTCTACGGTGCGGATCTTGAAGCGCCGGTAGTCGGACCGTTTGGGAAGCCCATCTTCGAGTACCACCATCGAACCGACCGTGTTGGTGCCTTGGATCGTGGAGATGTCGTATGCCTCGATTCTCAACGGGGCGTGCGGCAAACCGAGGGCATCCTGGAGGCTGCGAAGAGCTCTTGCTCTGGCGTTGTGGTCCGATTGGCGACGAAGGCGATGGCGGGTGAAGGAATCGGCCGCGTTCACCCGTGCGGTCTCCATCAGGTGCCGCTTCGCGCCGCGTAGAGGAACGCGCAACGTGACACGTGCCCCTCGCCTCTCCGAGAGCCATCTCTCCCGAACAGCACGATCAGGAGGCATCTCCTGCACGAGGACGAGTTTGGGTGGCACCTCATCTCCGTAGATCTCACGCAGCATCTGCCCGATGAGCTCGGCGTTCGAGACCAGCTCGACTTTATCGACGATCGTGCCGAGACGCCCGATGACCCTGCCGCGCCGTATCCGCAAGAGCTGCACCGATGCTTCGAGATCGTCCTCTTCGACGGCGATAACGTCGAAGTCCTCGGGTCGGTCGGTCACGACCTCCTGGCGTTCGAGCGCCTTCGCAACGTCCGCAAGGCGGTCGCGGTACCGGGCTGCCTGTTCGTACTCGAGGTTCGCCGCAGCCTCCTCCATTTCCTGTCGAAGGTTTCCGACAATGTCATCGGTACGACCTTCGAGGAAGCCGGCGAGACCGTCGACCATCGCTCCATACGTCTCCGGGGTCACTTCCCCGATGCAGGGGCCCGAGCACTTGTCGATATGAAACAGGAGGCAGGGACGACCCATGGCCTGGTGGCGACGGTACAGACCGTCGGAGCAGGTGCGGATGGGAAAGGTCTTGAGGAGCAGGTCGAGTGTGGAGCGAATCGCATAGGCATGGGCGTAGGGTCCGAAGTACTGAGTGCCCTTCCTACGCCTGCCTCGCATCACTCTGGCTTGTGGCCATTCATCGCTGCGAGTGATCGCCAGATACGGGTACGACTTGTCGTCCCGGAGCCTGATGTTGAACCGTGGTCGGTGCTTCTTGATGAGTGAGTACTCGAGCATGAGCGCTTCGACCTCATTCGCCGTCACGATCCACTCGACGGTTTCGGCTTCGTCGACTTTCGAGGCACCTGGACCGACCTGGCTGAAGTGATTGACGACGCGTTTGCGCAGGGATTTCGCCTTTCCGACGTAGATCACTTGTCCGTGTGGGTCACGGAACAGATACGCGCCGGGAAGGTCCGGGATCTCCGATGGGCTCGGGCGCTGCATTCCTATCGAGTGTATCGGGCCGCCCGGTTACGGCTTGCGCCACCGCACGGCGAGCAGGCGGGGAATCTCCGATTGGGGGGCGAGAAGAGGATCATCACCAACGACAGCTCGCTCGATCATGCGTTCGAGGATCCAGCCTGCGTCGGCGGCGGTGTTGAGAAGCTTGGAGAGGGAGCGGTGAGAAAAGGCCACCGTGGCCTCACCTGCGGGCTCGCTGGTCGTTCCGCCGGACAGGTAGTCCCCCCACCGCCAGAACAACTCACCGTCGGTCGGATCGACGATCGGCCCGGATTGGGGAGCGGTATAGAAAGGGTGATTCATGACTGCTGCGAAGACCCCTCCACGTCTCATCACTCTGGCCACCTCCTCAAACACTCTGCGCAGATCGACGAGATGTTCGAACACGAGTGACGCGTACGCTCCACCGAATGACATGGCTCGGGCCCATCCGAGATCCGGCAGCCGGCACTGAACGACGGGTCCCGGATCCGCGGCGGCCGAGAGAAGGTCATGGTTCAGATCGCATCCGACGACGTCGACGCCCCGTGCCTGCAATTCGCGCATGACTCGCCCCTCCCCGCACCCGAGATCGAGGTATCGGGTGCCGGCTTGGGCCACCAAAGCCTCGAGCAGCAACGGAGCGACGACGTCATGGTACGCGGAGTCGCCTTCGAGTTCGCCCCGCCACCAGTTGCCGAGGTCAGACCAGGTATCCATGTCCGCAAGCGTGGCACACGTGTCCGAGAACCGCCACACATCCGGTCTCCCCATGACAGAATGGCACAGTGCAGCAGGACCAGCCTCACGAGTTGACGCGAGCCCGATGGCTGCTCTGGTTCTTGCTCGGAGTCTCGGTTGCATTGTCCCTCCAGACTCTCCAGGCCATGGCAACCGGCGGATGGGACGGCCTCGTCAACGTTGGTGAGGACTCGAGTCTCAGACCTTTCATCGAGCAGGAACTAGGACGCGTCGCGACCACTCCCGGCGGCCATGACGGCCAATTCTCGCTCGTGCTGGCCCTGGATCCATTCGGCCGCACCGGTACACACCGACTGTTCGACCACGACGCGTATCGATACCGTCGCATCCTCTACCCATTGCTCTCGGGCGGCTTCGGTCTAGTCCACGGACGCGCCGTCCTCGCCGGACTCGTACTGGTTGCGGCTTTTGGGGTCGGTCTCGCCACAGCATCGGTAGCTCGGCTCGCCGGGTTGCTTGGTGCCCGCCTCTGGGTTGTTTTCGGAGTTCTTGCCAATCCGGGCGTCTGGATGTCGGTGCAACTTCTGACCTCGGATACGCTTGCGCTCGGGTTGAGCCTCACAGGCGTCGTGCTCTGGCTCGAACGACGTCGCGCGTGGGCGCTCGTGATCTTTGCCCTCGCTCTGCTCACAAAGGACCAGTATCTTCTCGTACCTTTGGCGATTGCCGGCTGGGCCTGGTCAAGGGGTCTTCGACGGCAGGCTGCACTCGTGGCCGTTGTCCCTGCGCTGCCCCTCATCGCATGGGCAACGTCACTCGATCTGATACTCGGTGGAGGGTTCGCCACTCGAAGCAACGTTGCCTTGCTTGGGGTCCTGGATTCCGCCCGCGTCTGGACGGAGACGTTACCGGCTGAGCAAGCCCTCATCGGTGTGACCATTGCCGGACTCTGCATCGCCGCGGTGGCACCGTTTCGCGCGGGAAAGCTGTTCCGCTGGCTCGCCTGGCCATGGGTCTTGCTTGCTCTGACAACCTCCACTTGGGTCTGGGATCTCGGCAATAACGCGGCGCGGGTGCTGACCCCACTATGGGTGTTGGGGCTCTTGGCGCTTTCGGTAGCCATCGAAACACCGCGATGTGCCCGCGTCCCCCGTGACCTGCAGACACGCGGCGCCTCCACTCCATATCAAGGGCGGATTCCCTGAATCAAGTGAAGACAGCACTCGACGGTCAGCTGCCGCGAGCCAACACCTCACGCAGGAACTTGCCGGTATAGCTCTCTGGCACGCCGAGGATCGCCTCAGGTGTGCCCTCGGCCACGACCGAGCCACCCTCGTCACCACCTTCCGGTCCGAGGTCGATGACCCAGTCGGCCGTCTTGACCACATCGAGATTATGTTCGATCACGACCACGGTGTTGCCCGAGTCGACGAGACGACCAAGCACGCCAAGCAGTTTACGAATGTCCTCGAAGTGCAGGCCCGTCGTCGGCTCGTCGAGAATGTAGAACGTACGACCCGTCGATCGCTTTCCCAGCTCCGAGGCGAGTTTCACCCGCTGTGCCTCTCCCCCGGACAAGGTCGGTGCCGGTTGTCCAAGCTTGAGATAGCCGAGTCCGACATCGTAGATCGTCTGGAGAGTCCTGGCGATCCTTGGCTGGTTCTCGAAGAAGCCGAGCGCTTCCTCGACCGACATGGCGAGCACGTCGGCGATCGTCCGGCCCTTCCAGAGTACTTCGAGGGTTTCACGGTTGTAGCGCTTCCCTTTGCACACTTCGCACGGCACGTACACGTCGGGCAGGAAGTGCATCTCGATCTTGATCGTACCGTCGCCCTTGCACGCGTCGCATCGACCGCCCTTCACGTTGAACGAGAAGCGGCCCGGTTTGTAGCCGCGAACCTTTGCTTCGGGCGTGGACGCGAAGAGTGCCCGGATATGATCGAAGACACCCGTGTAGGTCGCGGCGTTGGAACGGGGTGTTCGCCCGATGGGCGACTGATCGATATCGATCACCTTGTCGATCTGCTCCACACCGAGCAGTCTGCGATGGCGGCCCGGCATCGCCCGGGAACGGTGCAGCGTATGGTGCAGGCTCTTGGAGAGTATTTCTTCCACCAGCGACGATTTCCCACTGCCCGACACACCGGTCACGGTGATGAGGAGGCCCAGGGGAAACCGAACGTCGATCTCCTTGAGGTTGTTCTCTCGTGCTCCAAGCACTTCGATCGCCCGACCGTCAGCCTGTCGACGAGTGGCGGGAACCGGTATCTGGCGACGTCCCGCCAGGTAGTCCCCGGTGATTGATCCCGGCTCTTCGATGATCGCCTCGAGAGGACCTTCGGCGACGATCATGCCACCGTGTTCTCCCGCCCCCGGACCGATGTCGACGATATGATCCGCGATGCGGATCGTCTCCTCGTCATGTTCGACGACAATCAGCGTGTTACCGAGATCGCGCAATCGGATCAACGTCTCGATCAGACGCTGGTTGTCCCGCTGGTGCAGCCCGATCGAAGGTTCATCGAGGATATAGAGGACACCAACAAGCCCTGAACCGATCTGCGTCGCGAGACGAATCCGTTGCGCCTCTCCCCCGGCCAGGGTCGCTGCACTTCGTGACAACGTCAGGTAGTCGAGGCCGACATCGAGCAGGAAGCGCAGACGTGCCCTGATCTCCTTGAGGACACGCGCCCCGATGCGTTCCTGGCGGTCGGTGAGGTGCAGACCCTCGATGAACCGTGAGGCGTGACCCAGCGACAGCGACGACAGCTCTGCGATGTTCATCCCACCGATGGTCACTGCCAGGGAGACCGGGTTCAGCCTCGCGCCTTCGCATGCGTCACACGGCACCTCCCGCATGAACTCCTGGTAGTACTCGCGGGCAGAGTCCGATTCGGCGCTCTCGTGCCGCCGGCGCAGGAACGGCAAGACACCCTCGTAGGTCGTCGAGTACCTGCGGCGTCTCCCGAACCGGTTGACATATGACACCTCGATCTTGCGATCTCCCGTCCCATACAGAAGTGCCTCACGCTCGTCTTGTGCGAGGTCCTGAAAGGGCGTGTCGGTGGAGAATCCGAGGTGGGCGGCGACGCCGGCCTGGAGGCGCTGGAAGTACCGGCCACGGTGCCCTGCCCACGGAGCGAGAGCGCCCTGGTCGATGGAGCGCTCGGGATCGGGAACCACCAACTCGGGATCGACCTGGTAGCGCGTGCCGATACCTGAACACGCCGTACAGGCCCCGTAGGGACTGTTGAACGAGAAATTGCGCGGCTGGAGTTCATCGAATGAGACCCCACAGTGCGTGCAGGCGAGATGTTGGCTGAAGTTGAGGACCGGTCCGTCACTCACTTCGACAACGGCCACACCCTGAGCGAGATGCAGCGCCGTCTCGAGCGACTCTGAGAGACGGCGTTCAACGCCTTGCCTGCGAACCAGACGGTCGACAACAACCTCGATCGTATGCTGGTAGTAACGGTCGAGCCTGATGTCCTCGGTGAGATCCCGCACTTCACCATCGATGCGGGCCCGGCTAAAACCCTCTCTTCCCAGCTCGGACAGAAGGGCCTCGTACTCGCCCTTTCGACCCCTGACCACCGGTGCGAGGATCTGAAAGCGCGAGTCTTCCGGCAATTCGAGGATCTGATCGACGATCTGCTGAGGGGTCTGCCTTGCCACTTCGCGCCCACAGTTCGGACAGTGCGGCGTCCCGATCCGCGCATAGAGCAGGCGCAGATAGTCATGAATCTCGGTGACGGTCCCGACTGTCGACCTGGGGTTCCGCGAGGCGGTCTTCTGGTCGATCGAGATCGCCGGTGACAGACCTTCGATGAAGTCGACATCCGGCTTGTCCATCTGTCCGAGGAACTGGCGCGCGTACGCCGACAGCGACTCGACATACCGACGCTGGCCTTCCGCATAGATCGTGTCGAACGCCAGTGACGATTTCCCCGACCCGGAGATGCCGGTGAAGACGATCAGTTTGTTTCGCGGCAGCTCCAGCGTGAGGTTCTT
>JAADGS010000067.1:0-29147 GCA_013152275.1 Actinomycetota bacterium
CACCCCGGTCACGGTCACCGCCCCGGCCACGGTCACGGTCACGGTCACGGTCACCGCCCCGGCCACGGTCACCACCCCGGCCACGGTCACCACCCCGGCCACGGTCACGGTCACGGTCACGGTCACGGTCACCGCCACGGTCGTTGCCGTGGCGCTCTGCGCCCAACTTGGCATCCGGCTTCGGCTCGATCTCGGCGGCGAGGTCCAGGTTGACCTTTCCCATCCGGTCGACTTCGCGCACGACGACTTTCACCTTGTCTCCCAATGCCAGGTAGTCCTCGACACGGTCGACACGACGCTTCGCGTCGATCTTGGAGATGTGCAACAGGCCGTCACGACCGGGAAGAATGTTGATGAACGCACCGAACTTGGTGATGTTCACGACTTCGCCGTCGTAGTCCTTGCCGACCTCGGCCTCCGGTGGGAAGGCCATCTGCAGGACCCGTTCCTTGGCGGCGGCGAGAGAATCACCGTCGGGAGACCCGATTCGGACGATACCTTCTGCGCCATCCTCCTCGATCTCGATGGAAGCTCCGGTCTCCTCTTCGAGCTCGCGGATGTGCTTGCCCTTCGGGCCGATGATCTCACCGATCTTGTCCTTGGGGATCCGCACCGCTTCGATCCTCGGAGCCCACTCGTTGAGCTCGGTTCGCGGGCCTTCGATCGCCTCATGCATGACATCCAGGATCGCCAGACGAGCATCCTTCGCCTGCTGGAGGGCACCCGCGAGAACCGCGGATGGCAGTCCCTCGATCTTCGTGTCCAACTGCAACGCGGTGATCACGTCGGCGGTTCCCGCAACCTTGAAGTCCATGTCGCCGAGCGCGTCCTCTGCGCCGATGATGTCGGTGAGCGTGACGAACTTGCCATCCACCGAGATCAGACCCATCGCGATACCCGCGACAGGCTCGGAGATCGGCACACCGGCATCCATGAGCGACAGACTCGAAGAGCAGACCGACGCCATCGACGTCGACCCATTGGACGACAGCACCTCGGAGACGAGACGCAGCGCATAGGGGAATTCGTCACTCGTCGGAACGACGGGAAGCACGGCCTTCTCGGCAAGAGCACCATGACCGATCTCACGACGCTTCGGGCCGCGCATGAATCCTGCCTCACCGACCGAGAACGGCGGGAAGTTGTAGTGGTGCATGTACCGCTTGCTCTCCTCGATGGCGAGCGTGTCGAGCATCTGTTCCATCTTGAGCATTCCGAGGGTCGTGATGTTCAGCACCTGGGTCTCACCGCGTTCGAACAGGCCGGAGCCGTGCGTGCGAGGTACCAGACCCACTTCCGCGCTCAGTGGCCGTATGTCACTCGGACCGCGTCCGTCCAAACGGACACCTTCATCGACGACCCGCCGACGCATCATGGTCTTCTCGAGCTTCTTCAGGGCCTTCTTTGCGGCAGCCTGATCTTCTTCGTCCAGGCCGAGCTCGGCGATGACTTCCTCGGCGACGCGGCGCTCCGCGACGCTGCGCTCATGCTTCCCGGGGATACGGATCACGTCCGCGAGCTTCGGGGCGGCTGCAGCTTCGACCCGCGCGTACAGCTCGTCGGCGAAGTCGACGGCGATCGGCCACTCGATCTCGGGGACATCGACCTGCTCGATGAGTTGAAGCTGAAGATCGATGATCTCCGCTATCGGTGCCTTGGCTTCTTCGAGGCCTCGTGTGACCGTGTCCTCGTCTGAAGGCTGCTGTC
This sequence comes from Actinomycetota bacterium, assembly GCA_013152275.1. Classification (NCBI taxonomy): domain Bacteria; kingdom Bacillati; phylum Actinomycetota; species Actinomycetota bacterium. The sequence goes on from JAADGS010000067.1 coordinate 1,708, forward strand.
CATCGGCGATGAGACGCAGGCCGTTCTCGGTGGCGCCCGCCTCTACCATCATGATGTCGATCTCGCCCTGGCCGTTTCGGCGTCCGGCGACCGTCAACTCGAAGACACATCCTTCGAGATCCTGGTAGGTCGGGTTGACGATCCATCGACCGTCCTTGAGCCCGAGCTTGACCGCACCGATGGGACCCTCGAACGGGATGCCGCTGATCATCAGCGCCGCGGACGCTCCGTTGAGCGAGATGATGTCGTATGGGTTCTCCCCGTCGACGGACAGGATCGTCGAAACGACCTGTGTCTCACAGCGAAAACCGTCGGCGAACGATGGCCGCAGCGGACGATCGATGAGCCGGCAGGTCAAGATCGCCTGCTCGGTGGGCCGGCCCTCACGACGGAAGAACGATCCGGGGATCTTGCCCGCTGCGTACATGCGCTCTTCTACGTCGACGGTCAGGGGAAAGAAGTCGATTCCCTCCCGAAGGCGTTCGTTGGCGGTGGCGGTGACCAGAACGGCGGTGTCGCCCGTCTGCATGGTCACCGAACCGTTTGCTTGACCGGCGAGTTTGCCGGTTCCGATGACGACCTCGCGGCCGCCTATTGACCCGCGTACGGTGATTTCTGACACGCGTGTCTCCCTTTCCGGGGAGGCAGACCAATTACCAGTTGGCGGCCCTCTTGCACAGGGTTGTCAACTGACAACTGGACGCACATCCCCACTTGTCGTCATTATCCCTCTCAGGGATTCGGAGAAACCGCCTCCGACCGGCCGTTCGACTTTCGAACGGAGAGGGAGCGACATCCGTCGCTCCCCACAAATCTACCGTCGCAACCCAAGGCGTGCGATCACGGCGCGGTATCGCTCCACATCCTGCCTTCGCAGGTAGTTGAGCAGCCGACGCCGCTGACCCACCATCATCAGGAGGCCTCTGCGGCTGTGATGATCGTGTTTGTGCTCACGCAGATGCTCGGTCAGATGGTTGATACGTTCGGTGAGCAGAGCGACCTGGACCTCGGGGGAACCGGTGTCGCTGTCATGCTGACCGTACTCTTCGATGATGGTTTTCGTGTCCTTCATTCACACACGCGCACAGATAGGGGGTACGAGGAACGGACGGGAGTGTAACACCTTCGCCGGGTACCGGAACAATCATGAGTCACGGTCGACTCCCCAGCAGCGCTTCCGCCTCGACCTCCACCTTCCACGCGGGATCGAGGAGGCCGGCCACGACCACCATCGTTGCCACCGGAGCTGCGGCACCGAACAGCTCGGCATGCGCCCTGCCTACGTCGTCGGCATCGGCGGGGTCGGTCAGGAACATTCGCGTGCGCACGACATCATTCGCCGTCGCACCGGCAGCTTCCAGCGATGCAATGACGATCGCTCCGCAGCGCCGCATCTGCTCGTATGCGGTCGAGGCCACCGGCCCATCCTCGGCAGGGATCGGCGCGGTGCCGGCGACCAGCACCCTGTCGCCGACTCTGACGGCACGGGAGAATCCATAGGCGGGCTCGTACGGGGACCCGGAGTGAAAGTGGTCTCTCATGATCCCTCCAGCATCGCTCTCGCCTTGGCTATGTCCAGTCCGATCTGCGCGACGAGTTCGTCCGCGCCGACAAACCGTTGCTCGTCCCGAACGCGACCGACGAAGTGCAGCGTCATCGACTCACCGTAGAGGGTTGGCGCCACATCGAGAAGATGTGCCTCCACGACGCGCTCCGTTCCTGCAAACGTCGGACGCACGCCAATGTTGGCGACGGCGGGATGTGTCTTCTCGTGGACGGTCGCCCACACGGCGTAGACACCGTTCGCCGGAATGAGCAGCTCTTCGGGAACGTCGAGATTCGCCGTCGGATAGCCAAGGTCACTCCCCCGTCCGTCACCGCCGGCAACCGTGCCCGGCAACTCGAACAACCGGCCCAGTGCATCGGCCGCAGCTTCCACCTCACCTCGGGCCAGCATTCCACGGATGGCCGTGGAGGACAGCGTCGCACCGTCTCCGCGAAGCAGATCGACCGCATCGACCTCGAACCCGAGCCGAGCCCCTGCGGATCGCAGCGTGTCCACGCCCCCCGAGCGATCCACCCCGAACCGGAAGTTCGAGCCGACAACCACGAGTCTGGCGTGTAGGGCATCGACCAGAACCCGGCGGATGAACTCCTCCGGACGCATCTGCCGAACCTGGTCGAACGGAAGCACTCCGGCAACGTCCACACCGAGATGCTCGAGGATGTCGAGACGGCGCTCCATCGTCGTGAGCATCTTCGGCGCTCTCGCGGGGTCCAGAACCGCCATGGGATGACGATCGAAAGTGAGGACGACCCTGCGACGCGCACCGAGGGACACGCCCATGGTCTCGAGATCCTCGATGACTCTCTGATGACCCCGATGCACCCCGTCGTAGACGCCGATCGTCACCGCAGAACCCGTCGAAGGCAGTGACCACCGCACCGGATCGCCGTACAGGACCTTCACGCGACCACCACTTCCGGGCTCCACACGCGACCCTGGGAGCGATACACGGCCAGGAGGTCCCCACCCGGGTCGAGTATCCGAACATCGGTTTCCATCGGCGTGCCTGCGGCAAAGGTTCCGACGGGGAACTGCATGCCGTGGCGAACCGCCACGGACGTCCTGTCGTCGACGTGCACGGCAGGGAGGTCCTTGAGGCCGTCCGCCATCGAGATCACACCATGGTCCGGAGCCGCCTCCACAACTTGCTCGATCGTTAGTGCATCCCGATCCGCATCCATCCACCCGACCTGTGTCCTTCGCAGAGCCGCGATGTGCGCTCCCCCGCCGAGTGCCTGGCCGAGATCCGCGCCGAGGGTCCGGATATAGGTCCCGCTCCCGCATCGCACCCGCAGCGTGGCTTCCGGATATGGGCCAGGAGCGAAATCGAGCACATCGATACCGTAGACCTCCACCGTCCGTGCAGCCCGCTCGACCTCCTTGCCCTCCCTGGCGAATTCGTACAACCGTCGGCCGCCAACCCGAACGGCGGAAACCATCGGCGGCACCTGTGCTATCACACCGACGAAACGTCCGACCACACCCCGCAGTTCCGCTTCTTCGAACGGCATCGGCTCTCGCCACAGAATCGCCCCATCGGCGTCGAGCGTGTCGGTGGTGATCCCGAAAACGACCCTGGCAACGTATTCCTTCGGATATGCCTGTATGAAGCGCAGCAACCTGGTGGCTCTTCCGAGGCCGAGAACGAGCAGTCCGGTGGCGGAAGGGTCCAGGGTTCCTCCGTGACCGACCTTCCTCTGCTGGATGATCCCACGGACTTTCGCGACGACATCGTGCGATGTCCACCCGGAAGCCTTGTCGATCGGCAGGAACCCGTTGATCACAGTCTCGCCTTGATCGCCGCCATGATCGCGCCCGGTGGCCCCGTGTGCGAGAAACCGGCGGCGTTGTGGTGTCCTCCCCCACCGTACGCGGAAGCGATCGAGCCGACATCGACCACACCCCGCGAACGAAGACTCGCCTTGAAGGTACCGTCGGCCAGCTCCTTGATCAGCACGGCGACTGCCGCCTCCCAGGCAACACGGACTGCATCGATGAGAGGATCCGTATCCTCCATCCCGATCCCCCAACGGGTCAGATCCTCCTGGTACAACACCGACCAGACGATGTCCCCGTCGAGTTCCGCACGGGCAAGCACATCGCCCTCGAGCTTGAGGAATGAGAAGGGAACCCGCTCGTACATGTTCTGACCGATGACCTCGGGACGCGCTCCTGCCTCGATCAGTTCGGCCGCGATGCGCAGCGCCTCCGGCGACGTGTTCGAATACTGGAAACGCCCGGTGTCGGTGACGATGCCCGTCAGAAGCGCCGTCGCAACCGACTCGTCGATCGGCCATTCGAGTTCGCGAAGCAGTCGAAACACGATCTCCGCCGAGGCGGCGGCGTCGGCGTCGATCACGTTGATGTCTCCGAAACCTGGATTCGACACGTGGTGATCGATCACGATGAGACACCCCGACGACGTTGCCGACGGCACGAGATTCCCGAGACGATCCAAAGATGCGGCATCGATGCTCACCATGACCTCGGGCTGCGCCGGAAACTCTTGCGGCGGCACGAGGACCTCCAACGGGAGGTAGTCGTAGATCGGGGGCAAGACGAACGGCTCGCCGAACGATACGACGCAGGCCCGGCCCGCCAGGAGCGCGGAGGCCGCGAAGCCGAGCGCAGAACCGATGGCGTCCCCGTCCGGACCGACATGGCATGCCACAGCGATGTGCGACGCGTCCCTCAACTCGGCGACGGCGGCCTCGAGCGAGATCATGATGGTTCGCTCTTGTTCGCTATCTGCCTGAGAAGGTTGGAGATCTTCGCTCCCTCAACGATGGCGTAGTCGGGAGAGAACACGATCTCGGGCGTGTACTTGAGTCGGACACGATGACCGACCTCGCCGCGCACATGCCCGGCGGCCGCTTCGAGCGCCGCCGCGCACGCCTCGTGCTCCTCGGCAGATCCCAACACGGAGTAGTAGACGTGAGCGGTGCGGAGATCGGGGGTCGTCTCGACCCCGGTGATCGTCACGAACCCGAGTCTCGGGTCCTTCAGGCTCAGCACGATCTCGGCGATCTCATGCAGAAGCATCGAGTTCACCCGGCGAAGTCGTGGGCTCGGCGGATGGCTCAAGACTCCTCCAGATACGACATGGCCACCTCGAGGACTTCGACGTCGTCGCGGCGCTCGATGCGACGCCGTATTGCTCCTGCCTGCCTGAGCAGTTCCGCATGATGACCCGACACGAGAGCCACTCCGATCGTCGACCGTTGCCACTGGTCCTGAAAGTCGACTTCCGCGACCGAGACACCGAAGGTGCGCCGCACGTCGTCGAGGAGCGGCCGCAGAACGCCCCGCTTCGCCTTCAGGGACCGGGCCAGCGGGATCCGGAGCTCGATGCGGAGTGCTGATGCATGCATGCCGTCACTGCCGGGCGACTTCCTTCAGCACGTAGGCCTCGATCACGTCGCCTTCCTTCACGTCGCTGAAGCGGTCGAGACCGATGCCACATTCATAACCGGCCGCCACCTGCCTGACGTCGTCCTTGAAGCGACGCAGAGAATCGATCGTCCCGTCGTAGACGACGATGCCGTCGCGAAGCAGTCTCGCTCGGGCCCCTCTCAGGATCTCGCCTTCGGTGACGTAACTTCCTGCGATGTTGCCGGCCCGAGGAACCTTGAACACGGCTCGCACCTCGGCGGAGCCGAGCACCTGCTCGATCTCCTCCGGGGCGAGACGTCCCACCAACATCTGTTCGATCTCGTCGAGTAGCTCGTAGATGACGCGATACGTCCGAATCTCGATATTCTGTTTTTCGGCCGCGCGACGCGACTTGGCGTCCGGGCGAACGTTGAACCCGATGATCACCGCTTCTGTGACATCGGCGAGGCTGACATCATTCTCCGTGATTCCGCCCACGGCCCCGTGGATGGTCACGATCTTTCCGCCTTCTCTCCCGATCTTCGCGATGGCGTCACGGATCGCTTCGAGAGATCCGTGCGCATCGGCCTTGATGATCAGTCGCAGTTCGGCCTCGTCCGCGTTCCTGAGCTGTTCGAGCAGCAGTGCGAGCCGCTCCCGAGCCGTGGGAATCACGGAGTCCGCCAGTTTGAGCTCATCTTCGACCTTCGCGGCTTTGGACCGGGCCTCACGCTCGCTGGAGACGACCTCGAACCAGTCCCCGGCAGTGGGCACGGATTCCCAGCCCATCACCAGCGCCGGTGTGCCCGGCGTCACTTCTTTCACCTGCTTGCCGTTCTCGTCGAGCATGGCGCGGACTCGTCCCGACACCGCACCGGATACCAGAGCGTCGCCTCGACGCAACGTGCCTCGCTGCACGATGACGGTCGCGACGGGACCACGGCCTTTGTCCAGGTTGGATTCGATGACCGCGCCCGATGCGGGAGCGTTCGGGTTCCCTTTGAACTCCTCGACTTCCGAGATCAGATCGATCATCTCGAGCAGCTGGTCGATACCCAGGCCTTCCTTGGCGGAGATCTCGACAGTGACCGTATCGCCACCGAGTTCCTCTGCGACGAGGCCGTACTCGGTGAGCTGAGCACGAACCCTTTCGGGGTCGGCCCCGGGAAGATCGATCTTGTTCAGCGCCACGATGATGTCCACGCCCGCAGCTTGCGCGTGGCTGATCGCCTCGGCGGTCTGCGGCATGACACCGTCTTCGGCGGCAATCACGAGAACGACGATGTCGGTCACGTTCGCTCCCCTGGCCCGCATCGCGGTGAACGCCTCGTGACCGGGCGTATCGATGAACGTGATCTTCTTGCCGCCTCTCGACACCTGATAGGCGCCGATGTGCTGCGTGATCCCGCCGGCTTCTCCGGCGACCACATTCGCCGAGCGGATCTTGTCCAGAAGGGTGGTCTTGCCGTGATCGACATGGCCCATCACCGTCACGACAGGTGGGCGAGGTACCAGGTCCTTCGGATCATCTTCGAAGACCGGCGCCGCAGGGGAAGGTGCGGGGGACTCCTCCGCCGCCTCCTCGACAAGGACGGTCACGCCGAGCTCTTCTGCGACGAGCTCGATGGCATCTGCGGGCATCGGTGAGCCTGCCCCGGCCATCTCCCCCATCAGGAGCAACGCCTTGACGACGTCACCGGTCGGCACGCCGATCGCCTCTGCGAATGCTCCGACGCTGATTCCCGGTTCGACGATGATCGGTGCCGCTTCGGGCGTCCCGGCCTCGGGCTCGGGCGTCCCGGCCTCGGGCTCGGGCGTCCCGGGCTCGGGCGTCTCGGCCTCGGGCTCGGGACCGGTGGCCTCCTCGGGACCGGTGGCCTCCCCGACTTCTTCGAACGAAGCGATGATCAGCTTCACTGCCGCCTCGTCGACTGCGGACGAAGCGGTCTTGACGTCGATACCGAGCTCTGCGGCGCGCGCAAGAACGAGCTTGGACTCTCGGCCCAGCTCTCGTGCCAGCTCATAGATGCGTTGCTTCGCCATCTGTCAGTTCCCAGCCTCATCCTCGGTAGCGTCTGTCTCCGTCGACGCAGCCGGAGCCTCTTCCACCGGTCCGCCGGGCTCCTTCGCGATACTCTCGCTCGCAGGCTCCTCGGAGGCCGGCGCATGGACGATCTTATCTGGCACATGTGCCCTCGTGTCTTCGGCCCCTCCGCCTGCGTCATCGGTCTGGGACCGAATATCGATGCGGTAGCCGGTCAGCTTCGCCGCAAGACGGGCATTCTGGCCTTCTCGGCCGATCGCAAGCGACAGCTGATGGTCCGACACGATCACGATCGCGGACTTGTCCTTCTCGTCGATGCGAACCTCCTGCACCTTGGCCGGACCGAGCGCCTCTGCAATGAACTGCGCGGGATCTTCCCGCCACTGCACCACATCGACTTTCTCGCCACGGAGCTCGTTCACGACCTGTCGCACCCGTGTGCCGCGCGCTCCCACGCAGGCACCCTTCGGATCGACATTCGGGTCGTTCGATGCCACGGCGATCTTGGTGCGGTGGCCCGGCTCACGAGCGATCGCCCTGATCTCGACGGTTCCGTCGAGCAGCTCCGGGACCTCGAGGTTGAGCAGCTTGCGGATGAAGTCGGGATGACTGCGGCTCACAACGATCTGTGGACCCTTCGTTTCACCGCGAACCTCGATGATCAGGCCCTTCACCCTGTTGCCTCGCTCGAGCCGTTCGTACGGGATTCGTTCGGATCCCGGCATCAACGCCTCGGCATCACCGAGGTCGAGGATCGCATAACGATGGTCGACCTGCTGGACGATACCCGTGATCAGATCCCCCTCACGGCCCTCGTAGAGGTCGAAGACCTGCTCACGCTTGGCGTCGCGCAGACGCTGTGCGATCACCTGCTTGGCAGTCTGTGCGGCAATTCTCCCGAAGTCGTCCGGAGTGTCCTCCCACTCGTCGATGACATCGCCATCCTCGTTGAGTTCCTGTGCGTAGACCGTGATGTCGCCGGCGTTCGGATCGATCACCACCCGCGCCTCCTCGGCTGCGCCGGGGCTGCGCTTATAGGCAGATACGAGTGCATTCGCGAGTGCGTCGAGGATCGTCTCCACCGGCACGCCGCGTTCCTGCTCGAGCAGCTCGAGCGCCTCCATCACCGCAAAATCCATCTTCATCGGCTTCCCTCCTTGCGCCGCGCCTTCCCCGGCTTCGCGTTGCGTTCCCAGCGGAACATCGTCTTCGCCGACGCTATCTCGCTCATCGGGAGCGTTCTCCGCTCATCTTCCACCACGACGACGCAGACACCCTCGTCGGAAGCTTCCAGTACACCTCGATGACTGCGGCTCCCCGCAATCTCCTGCCGCGTTGTAATAGAGACCTCGCGTCCGACCGCCTTGAGGAAATGGGCAGGTCGCCGGAGCTTGCGCTCGAGTCCGGGCGACGACACCTCGAGCGTATACGGGCCCGCCAAGTCCGCCTCCGCGTCGAGAAGGCGAGAAATGCCGTCGGTTGTCTCGGAGATCCGGCCCACGTCGATGCCACCATCCGCATCCACGAGGACGCGCAAGACACGACCGGACCACTCGACGTCGTCGAGTTCCAGGCCCTCGGCGGTCAGATACCGCTCGAGTTTGTCCCATAGGGCAGTCTCGTTCATGTATTCCTCGTACAGAAAGGCGGGCGGGCGCCCACCTTGTTTCAAGCGTCCATAGGTTTTACCAGGCGCGAGTATAGCCCGCGTACTCTCTTGCCAAATGCTGCGGCTGCCTAGTACGCCTTGGAGAATACCGCCAAATGCTCACCCGGTGCCCCGCAGAAAATGCAGGGTCCGAGATCGTCGGGCTGGTCGAAGGGAATGTTGCGGATCGTCGCCTGTGTTTGCTGCTGAATCGCAGCCTCACAGTCGGGAGAGCCACACCAGGCTGCGTGAAAGAACCCACCTTCCTGCTCGATGCCCTCCCGCATCTCTTCGAAGGTTGCCGGGTACGCGGTGTGAGCGTCTCTGAACGCCGTGGCCCTGTCGAAGAGAGCTTGCTGAATCTCCACGAGGAGATCCCCGGCAGCCTCCGCGACACCCTCGATCGGAACGGCGAGCTTTCCTTCCCTGCCGGGCCGGTCCCGCCGGGCCAGGATCGCTTTGCCCTCGGCGAGGTCGCGCGGGCCGATCTCGATACGAAGCGGGACGCCTTTCATCTCCCAATCGTTGAACTTGAAGCCTGGTGTGACCCCGTCACGATCGTCCATCGTGGCGCGGAGACCGCGGTCGTGCAGAGCACCGGTAATCCCCCATGCAGCCTCGTAGACCGCGTCGGCATCCCCGTCGGAACGAACGATGGGGACCACGACCACCTGGTGTGGAGCAAGCTTGGGAGGAAGGATGAGTCCCTGATCGTCGCCGTGGACCATCACGGTCATCCCGATGAGGCGGGTGCTCACGCCCCAAGAGGTCTGATACGGGTGCTGCAGCTCGTTGTTACGGTCGAGGAATCTCGTGTCGAACGCCTTGGCGAAGTTCTGACCCAGGTAGTGTGACGTCCCCGCCTGCAGGGCCCTCACATCCCCCATCATGGCTTCGATGCTGTAGGACTCGACGGCTCCGGCAAACTTCTCTGCGTCGGACTTGATCCCACGGATCACCGGAGTCGCCGCCCACTCCTCCGCAAAGCGCGCGTAGACGTCCAGCATGAGGCGAGCCTCGTCACGGGCTTCCTGCTCGGTCTCGTGTGCCGTATGGCCCTCCTGCCACAGGAACTCGGTCGTGCGAAGAAAGAGGCGGGTTCGCATCTCCCAGCGCACGACGTTCGCCCATTGGTTGATCAGCAGGGGCAGGTCCCGGTAGCTCTTGATCCACTTGGCGAACATCGCGTTGATGATCGTCTCCGAGGTCGGGCGAACGACGAGAGGGTCTTCGAGTTTCTTGCCGCCGCCGTGCGTCACGATCGCGAGTTCGGGAGAGAACCCCTCGACGTGCTCTGCTTCCTTCTCGATGAACGAGTAGGGAATGAACAGTGGGAAGTAGGCGTTCTGATGACCCGTCTCCTTGAACATGTCGTCAAGGGCCTTCTGCATGTGCTCCCAGAGGGCATAGCCGTACGGCCGAATGACCATGCAGCCTCGGACCGGCGAATAGTCGGCCAGTTCTGCGCGCTGCACCACGTCGGTGTACCAGCGGCTGTAATCCTCGCTTCTCGGAGTAACTTTCTGCTGCGCCACGGATCCTCTGCTTTCGGGTAGCAGGTGAGAATAGTCAGTCGTCGGTCGGCAGCGATGCGACCTTGCCCACCGCGGCACGACGCTCTCGGGCGTGATTCACATCTCCCTGGCGTTCAAACAGGTCCTTGGCATCGGCCACGGCATCGGCCACAGCTGCCGCGTCGGCTGCCGCCAGCCTCGCTTCCGCCCCTTCCTCGACGAGCTTTCGTGCCTCTTGGAGAAGCGCCTCGACCATGTCGGCCTCGGGGACCACTCTCACGACGTTGCCTTTGATGAACAGGTGTCCTCGACCGCGTCCCGCGGCGATACCGATGTCGGCCTCTCTTGCCTCACCGGGCCCGTTGACGATGCACCCCATAACCGCAACCCGTATCGGTAGGTTCGCCGCTTCGAGTCGTTCCTGCGCCTCGCTCGCGACCTTGATCACATCGACTTCCGCCCTTCCGCACGAAGGGCAGGCGATCAGGTCGAGCCCCTTGCGTTCGCGCAAGCCGAGGTACTCGAGGAGTTGCCTTCCGGCCTTCGCCTCCTCCACGGGGTCCGCGGTCAGAGAGAAGCGGATCGTGTCACCGATGCCCTCCAGGAGCAACGTCGCGATTCCCGCCACGGTCTTGATGATGCCGGCCGGCGGAGGCCCGGCCTCGGTCACCCCGAGATGCAAGGGATAGTCGACCTGCTCGGAGAGCAGCCGGTAGGCGCGCACCATGGACGGAACGTTCGAATGCTTCACCGAGATCTTGATGTCACCGAATCCCACATCCTCGAGATAGGCGATCTCCTTGATCGCCGACGCCACCAGCGCTTCCGGCACCGGCCCCCCGAACCGCTCGAGAAGGTCCTTGTCGAGGGAGCCGGCATTGACGCCGACACGAATCGGGACCTCTCGCTCCTTCGCTTCACGAGCCACCGTCTTGATGTGCTCCTCATCTCGAATGTTCCCCGGGTTGAGACGCAAACCGTCGACGCCGGCCTCGAGCGCCGCGAGGGCGAGGCGGTACTGGAAGTGGATGTCGGCGATGATGGGCACCGGAGAGCGTGGCACGATCTCGGCGAGACCCTGTGCCGCCGAGACCGTGTCGCAGGTGATGCGGACGATGTCGGCGCCGGCTCCCGCAAGCGCGTATACCTGAGCGAGCGTGCCGCCGACGTCCACCGTCTTGGTCGTCGTCATCGACTGGACGCTCACCGGAGCGCCTCCGCCGACCGGGACCCGGCCGACGTGAATCATGCGGGTCGGTCTGCGCTCCATCATCCGAGACTGATCGGGTTGACGATGTCGAGCAGCAGCGCCACGGAGAAGAGGAAGATCACGAGCATCATCACCGCGGCCGCCACGGGCATCAGCTTGCGCATGTCCGCCTTGCGGCCACTGACCCGTTCGTACAGCGCCACCGCGAAGTGCCCACCGTCGAGCGGATACAGCGGCAACCCGTTGAAGACGCCCAGCACGATGTTGATCAGCCCGATCAGTGCGAGCAGGGCCTGGAAATCCAACCCCTCGCCAAGGTGGACGATGCCGATCGGACTGACGGGCCGTATGTTGTTCGGCACGTCGGTATTGCCGACGAACGCGCCGGCCAGCCGAGCGAGGGACGACGGACGAACGAGGTTCCCCAGGGAGGTGACCGTCTCGACGGTCGTGGTCCCCACGGCTCGTCCGGCAAGGCCGGCGGCGCGGAACAGTCCCACGGATTCGCTCTCGTACTCCGGGCTGACACCAAGGTAGCCGACCGTTTCCCCCTGTTTGTTCACCGTCGATGCGAGCGTCGCTTGGAGTTCGACGGTCGTGCCGTCCCGGAGCACCGTCAGAGAAACCTCCTCGTTGGGACGATCGGCGATGAGCTCTGCGAGCCGATCCCAGTCGGTCACCTGTACCCCATCCACCGACAGGATGCGATCACCGGCCTGAAGGCCGGCGGTCGCGGCAGGGCTGGCACTGCCGTCGTCGAGCGTCGGTTGAATCGCCGCCATCGTCGTCAGCGGGTGGTCGGGGTTCTCGATGCCGTAGCCGATGAGGATGCCGAAGAAGATCAGGTAGGCAAGGAGGAAGTGCAGGAACACCCCTGCCAGCACGACGACGGACTTCTCCCAGAACTTCTTGTCACGATAGGTGCGACCGATGTCTTCGGGCGCTACCTCCTCGAGGGGATCCATGCCTGCGATCTTGTTGTACCCACCCAGGGGGATCGCCTTGATCCCGAATTCGGTCTCGCCGCGTGTCGTCGACCAGATCTTGGGCCCGAACCCGAGGAAGAACTCCGTGACCTTCATCCCGGTGGCCCGCGCGGCAACGAAATGGCCGGTCTCGTGAATCATGATCGAGACGACCACCGCAATAAGCATGATCACTCCGCCGCTCATATTGCCCTCAACGGTACCGGGAACGCGCGTCTACCGGCCATCAACACACACTGCCGATCAACGATCTCGCCAGCCCACGCGCCTCGGCGTCGACTGCCAGCACATCGTCGACGGTGGAGACATCGACCACCGGTATCCGCTCGATGGTTTGCTCGAGAACGGAGGCGATGCCGAGCAATCCCAGGCGGCCGTCCAGAAACGCCCTGACGGCAATCTCGTCGGCCGCGTTGACGGCCGCCGGCGCCGAGCCTCCCCGTCTCCCCGCCTCCAGGACGACGCCGAGCGCAGGGAACGATTCTCTGTCGGGCTCGAAGAACGTAAGGGTCTTGCCGGCCAGGTCGAACCGTCCACCCCCCATCTCCCTGTTCGGATAGGTGATGGCGTACTGGATCGGTATCCGCATGTCCGGTTCACCGATCTGGGCCTTGACCGACCCGTCCTTGAACTCGACGAGCGAGTGCACGATGCTCTGCGGATGCACGACCACGTCGATACGTGCGTACTCCACCCCGAAGAGGTGGTGCGCCTCGATCACTTCGAATCCCTTGTTCGCCAACGTGGCGGAGTCGATGGTGATTCGCGGCCCCATCGACCACGTCGGATGTGCCAGCGCTCCAGCAGGTGTGACGTCGGCGATCTCGTCCCTGGTCTTACCGCGCAATGGGCCCCCGGACGCGGTGAGGATCAGGCGTCGCACGTCGCGAGGCCGTTCACCTACCAGACACTGGAACAGCGCAGAGTGTTCGGAGTCGACGGGAATCAACACTCCTCCCCCACGCCTCAGTGCATCGAGCACGACCGGACCACCTATCACCAGGCTCTCCTTGTTGGCAAGAGCAAGACGGTTGCCGGCTTCCAGAGCGGCAACCGATGCCCCGAGACCGGCAGAGCCGACGACGCCGTTGACGACGACCGTCCCCGGAATGGATGCCAGTTCGATGAGCGCCTCGGGGCCGTACCTGACCCTCGAGCCGAAGGATCCGAATCGCTCCCGCTCGTCGCCGGCAGGAGCGACAACGCCGATGAGCGCCTCCGGATATGTCTTTGCGAGATCTGCGAGAGCGTCCGAACCCCTGCGCGCCGCAACCGCCTTTACCTCGCGTCCGAGACGATGTGCGACCTCGATCACCTGGCGACCGATCGATCCGGTCGCGCCGAGCACGATGAGCGGCCGCGTCACGACAAGTAGCCGAGCCAGAGGAAGAGGACGTAGCCGACCGGAATCGTGAACAAGTAGCTGTCCAGGCGATCGATGATGCCGCCATGACCGGGAAGCAGCGCACCCATGTCCTTGACCCCCAGCGCCCGCTTGACGAGCGACTCTGCGAGATCCCCCAACGGGGCGAAGAGAGAAATGATGGCCGCCGTCCATAGCGCGCCTCCGAGACCGAACCCGAACCACGAGATGAGCGAAAGTCCGAACGCGGCGACGAATGCAACGATCACGCCTCCCACGAGTCCTTCCAGGGTCTTGCTCGGCGACAGGTTCGGAGCAAGGAGGATGCGCCCGAAGGAACGCCCGACGAAATAGGAACCGGCGTCGAACAGGGCCGTGAGCACGACGATGGCGATGATCAGCTGTCGCGATTGAGGCGATCGGATGATCGGCATCGCGAACGACAGGAGGCCCGCCACCCAAATCACACCGAAGATGGTGAACGAGGCGTTCTCCAAAGGGTTCCGACGCGGGACGAGTGCGTACCAGAAGAGGATCACGACGATCGTGCCTCCAAGCGCCGTTGCCATGGCGGCGAGAGGACGATCGGAGAACCAGGACGCCGAGAGAACGGCGATCGCCCCCAAGAATCCGAAGAGCGCGAGGGGAACGTGCCCTGCCCCCCGAAGGGTGCTGTAGAACTCGCCGAGAGCGACAAGGGCGAGCACGGCCACGAGGAGTGCGAACCAGCCGCCTCCGAGCGCCAGCAGGGCGAGGATGACGGCGAGTAACACAACGCCTGTGGCGGCTCGCACCAGCGTATCGGAGGGACCGGGACCGGCCCCTGCGTCGGCCGCCGGTTGCTCGCCCGTCACGTCGTCGAAACCGACGAGCCCGGGTTCCAATCCTGGCATCGAGGCCGCAACGGCCTGCATCTCGACGTCTTCTTGTGAGGCCTTCGCTATCGCCTCGGCGAGGTCCCGATACTCCTCGGTCGTCGCACTCAGATAGTCGTCGCTCGTGAAATCGTCGAGCATGGAAGCGCCCGTCAAGAAGTCCTCGAAGTCCTCTACGTCTCGACCGTTGCCGGGGAGGTCCCGTTCCGGATCATCGGAAGGCTGCCCGGGAAACGCGACGACCTCGCCTCCGCTTTCGTCCTGGTGCTCGCTCATACTTCGAGGAGCTCCTGTTCCTTGTTGGCGAGCAGCTCATCAACCCTGCTCACCATCGTGTCCGTGAGTTCCTGCAGCTCCTTCTCCGCTCGACGGATGTCGTCGTCGGAGATCTCTCCATGGAGCTCGTTCAGCTCGTTCATCGTGTGGCGCCGGACATTACGCACCGCCACGCGGCCGTCTTCGGCCATGTGGCGAACGACCTTGGTGAGCTCGATACGGCGCTCCTCCGTCAGTGTCGGAAAGACGAGTCGGAGAACGTGACCGTCGCTGGCAGGGTTCATTCCCAGACTGGAGGTTCGGATCGCCTTCTCGATGGCTCCGATCGACGTCTTGTCGTACGGCTGAACGATCAACAAACGAGGCTCGGGTACCGAGAACGATGCGAGTTGCTGCAACGGCGTCGGTGTGCCGTAGTAATCGACCATGACCCTGCTGAGGATTCCGGCGTTGGCTCTACCGGTCCTCACCGTGGCGAACTCGGCCTGTACATGCTCGATCGCCTGGCCCATCTTCCGTTCGGCTTCGCCGAGCGTTTCCCGAATCATGACGCCTCCTAATGAACCAGCGTCCCGATCCTCTCTCCTCGTACCGCCTTGACGATGTTCTCGGGTTTCGTGATGTTGAACACCACGATCGGGAGCTTGTGGTCTTTGCACATAGTAGCCGCCGTGGAGTCCATCACCCGGAGCCCCTTGGATATCAACTCCAGGTATCCGACCTCCGAGAGCAGGAGCGCCTCGGGATTCTCCGAGGGATCGTCGTCGTAGACACCGTCCACCAACGTCGCCTTCAGCATCACCTCCGCACCGATCTCCACAGCTCGCAGCGCGGCCGCGGTGTCGGTCGTGAAGAACGGATTCCCGGTGCCGGCCGCAAAAATGACGACGCGACCTTTCTCGAGATGCCGAATGGCGCGCAGCCGGATGTACGGTTCGGCCAGCGACTGCATCGCGATCGCCGTCTGCACCCTGGTGGGAATCCCTGCGTTCTCGATCGCGCTTCGCAGCGCGAGAGCGTTGATGACCGTTGCCAGCATGCCCATCGAGTCGGCCGTCACCGACTCGATGCCGGCCTTGCTCGCCGACACTCCCCGGAAGATGTTGCCTCCACCGACGACCACGCCGAGCTCGACCCCCGACGAAACCGCTTCGACGATCTCGGCGGCAATCCGCTGCACGCTCACCGGATCGATTCCGTAGCCGACGGCGGGGTCGGCGAAGGATTCTCCCGACAGTTTCAACAGGACGCGGCGTGGCGCCTCTCGATGCTCCGCACCCTCACCGGAAGCCATCAGGCCTCCTCGCCGACGGCCAGTCTTGCGAACCGGCGCACACGGATGTTCTCTCCCATCGTCGCCGCCATGCCGGCGATCATCTCGCCCACGGTGCCGTCGAAGCTCTCGGTCTTCACGAACGGCTGCTCCTCGAGGACGAACTCCTTGTAGAACGAACCGATCTTTCCTTCCACGATCCTGGGAATGATGTTCTCCGGCTTGCCCTCGTTCCTCGCCTGGCGGCTGATCATCTCGCGCTCGTGTTCGAGTGCGTCCGCCGGCACGTCTTCACGCCTGACCCAGCGTGGCTGGGCGGCGGCGATATGCATCGCGACCTCGTTCGCCATCTGCCGGAACTCCTCGCTCTTGGCAACGAAATCCGTCTCCGATGCCAGCTCGACCAGGACCCCGATGACCGGTCGGCCAAGCTGATGGTGGAGGTAGACGCCGATGACGCCTTCGTTGGCCTCCCTGCCGGCCCGTTTCTTCGCGTCCGACAGCCCCTTCTCACGCAGGTACTCCTTGGCTTTGTCGAAGTCCCCTGCGGTCGCGACGAGCGCCTTCTTGGCGTCCATCATTCCCACGCCGGTCGCCCGACGCAGTTTCTGCACGTCTTTCGCTGTGATGTCGGGCATCACTTCGCCTCTTCGCCGCTCGAGGGGCCTTTGAGCGCAATGTCTCTGCCTTCGATGCACGCGGCAGCGACGAAACCGGCCATCAGCTGCGCGGAGCGGATGGCATCGTCGTTGCCCGGGATGACGAAGTCGACGAGGTCCGGATCACAATTCGTGTCGACGAGTGCGATGACGGGGATGCCGAGGCGAGCCGCCTCCTTGAGTGCAATCTGCTCCGCGTTCAGGTCGACGATGAACAGTGCCTGGGGCAGATGGTTCAGGTCACGGACGCCTCCAAGTACCCGCTGAAGCTTCCAGAGTTCGCGCCGCAGGTGCAGTCGTTCCTTCTTCGGAAGCGCCTCCATCTCCCCCGACTCGTCCATCCGTTCGAGCTCTCTCATGTAGAAGATTCGCTTCTGGATGGTGGCGAAATTGGTCAACATGCCGCCGAGCCATCGGAAGTTGACATACGGCATCTGCGATCGGGTGGCAGCCTCCTCGATAGGACCTTGCGCCTGCTTCTTCGTCCCGACGAACAGCACCAGCCCGCCGTCGGCGACGGCGTCCCTCACGAAGTCGTAGGTGCGATTGATCTGGGCGAGCGTCTGGCGCAGATCGATGATGTGGATGCCATTGCGAGCGCCGTAGATGTACGGCTCCATCTTGGGATTCCAGCGCCTGGTCTGGTGCCCGAAGTGGACGCCGGCCTCCAGCAACTGTTTCATGGTGACGTTGGACACAGATGTCCTCCTCTTTCGGTTGCTCCTCCGCCCGTCTCGATCCTCGGACCGCTTCCCACGGAACCAGGTTCCGACCGCCGGGAAGTCACGACAGGCGTGCGTGATCGCGCAACTGTACCACCCTGAAGAGGCGTAGCCTTCAGATGCCCCGGAAGGCAGGCTCGGTCAAGCGATGCCGCAGACTCATCACGGACTTCGTGTGGATCTGACAGACGCGTGACTCGGTCACACCCAGGACCTCACCAATCTCCGCCAACGTGAGACCCTCGTAGTAGTAGAGGGTCAGGACGAGACGATCTCGTTCGGCCAGCCGATTGATGGCGTCCGCGAGCACACGCTTGACCTCTTCCTCCTGGTAGGCGGCTTCCGGATCGACACCCTTCGGGTCGGGGAGCAGCTCTCCCACCTTGGTGTTGTCACGCCCTGGGGCGAGCAGCTCGTCGAGTGCGACGACTCCTGCCGAGGAGACCTCCGCCATCGTGTCGAGCAGATCCGAGAGAGGTACGCCCAGGTGCTCGGCGAGCTCCTCCTCGGTCGGGGAACGCTGGAATCGATGCTCCAACTCGGCGTGGGAGCGCTCCAGCTCGCGAGCGCGTGCCCGCAACGAGCGTGGGGCCCAGTCGAGGGCACGAAGCTCGTCGAGGATTGCCCCCCTGATCCGGTTGATCGCATAGGTCTCGAACTTGACGCCCCTGTCGGTGTCGTACTTGTCGAGTGCATCCATGAGGCCGAAGATCCCGTCGGAGATGAGGTCGGACCGGTCCACGTTCGAAGGCAGCCCGGCACCGATACGACCGGCGACGAACTTCACGAGCGGAGAGAAATGCAGGATGAGGCCTTCCCGGGCTTTTGGATCACCTGTGGTCTTGAAACGCTTCCACAGCTCGTCCAGATGATCGTCTGGTGCCCGCTCAGGCCCGTGGGTGACTTCGCTTGTAGGTCGCCTTGAGATGCTCACGGGTGATGGCAGTGTAAATCTGGGTGCTCCCCAGTTCAACGTGACCGAGTAATTCCTGGACAACGCGCAGATCCGCTCCCCCTTCGAGCAGATGCGTTGCGAAGGAATGACGAAATGCGTGGGGGAATGTCGCTGCCCGCCGGCGGACGATTCTTCGGATCCCGCGGACACCGAGAGCCCCGCCTTGCACGCCGACCCAGAGCGCCCCGCCGGCATCCTGGGAGGCGAGTTCGGGGCGCCCTGCAGCGAGGTACCGACCGAGCGCCTCTCTGGCAGGAACGCCCAGCGGAACAGCCCTTTCCCTGGCACCCTTGCCCATGACCCGGACGAACTCCGCGTCTCGAACGGTGTCGACCTGCAGACTCGCCAACTCCGAGACTCGCAGCCCCGTTGCGTAGAGCACTTCGAGGAGTGCACGATCTCTGAGCGATACCGGATCGAGACCGTCCAGACCATCCAGAATCGCTCGCACGGTCCTGCCGGTCAGGGCATGCGGGAGCGTTCTCGGTCGGCGCGGCGTGCCGAGCCGATCGCAGGGATTCACCTCCACGGCTCCGTGCCGGGCCTGATCGGAGAAGAAACTCCGCACGGCGGAAGCCTTGCGCGCCACCGAACGCCTGGCGTATCCCCTGGTGTCCAGATAGGCGAGGAACCGACGAACCATCGACCGGTCGATCTTGGCGATGTCGGCGGCTCCGGCCCGATCGCAGAACGCCATGAACTGACTGAGGTCTCGGCGGTAGGCGGCAAGGGTGTGCACCGACAGGTTGCGCTGCGATGCCAGCCGCATCAAATAGTCATCGACGGGAGCACGGGCCCAATCGGGCAACTCAGGGATGGCAGCCATGAGCCCATGGTTGTCGCAGATGCAGGGCCGGTCAACGATCTGCAGCCTCGGCGACCCGGCGCCGTTGCGCGAACGCGCCGGGGGCGCCCGTATGGGCGCCCCCGATCTTGCGAGAGGAGCCTCACGCGGCTTTGGTCGCTCGACCCAACTTCTTGGGCTTGCCGACCTTGACCTCCAGTTTCTTCGGCTTCCTGCTGAGACTCTCCGGAAGCGGCATGCGGATCGTCAGCACACCGCCTTCATAGTGGGCATCCAGCTCATCGGCATCGATACCCTCCGGGATCATCAGATCTCGCTGGAAGCTGCCGAAGGTCCGCTCCCGCACGTAGAGATCGCCCTCTTCGACATCCCGTTCGTAGGAACGGGAGCCACGAAGGTGAAGGACGTTGCCCTCGACGGTGATATCGAGGTCCTTCTCAGGGTCGATGCCAGGAAGCTCCGCCTCCACAACCAGGTCGCTGCGGTCACGGTAGATATCGACCCGCGGACGCCACACCCACGTGGTCTCCGACTCCGTGGGACGCAAGACGTCGAAGAAGCGGTTCATCATGTCCTGCAGATCACGTTCGATCGACGTTGTGAACGGTGACCACTTGGTTGCCAACATACGTTCTCACCTCCTCTCACACAGTCTCTCCGGGGACCTCCCCCGGTGTGCGCGGGTGGCGAGACGGTCCAGAAAGGGCGCGTTCCCGCCATCCCTGCAGTTTCTATAACGCATCTCTATTCCCGAAACTTCCCGCCGGGTCGGGAGCTCAGGTTTGCAGCCACGAGCCCTTGGTCGGCGCGACTACGGGGGTGGTCAACGAGTCCCACAGATCAGGCCCCCGCTTCTTCGCACGAGGCCAAGCGTCTCGAGTCGGGCGACGTCCGCCAGCACGCGCGCCGCCGACCGGCCGAGTTCCTCTGCCAGAGCGTCGACGGATCTGCCGATCGGACCGATGATCCGGAGAATCTCGTCGCCTTCCGCGACGGACGCTCGGCGTTCCGAGGGACCGAGAACGATCGAAACCGCCTCGATCAGGTCGGAGGCGTCGAGAACGGGAAGTGCACCATCCCTGATCAGCAGGTTGCAGCCTTCCGACGTGAGACGATCGATGTCACCGGGAACCGCAAAGATCTCTCTTCCCTGCATGAGAGCGGTGCGCGCGGTGATCAACGCGCCACCGGTTCGGGCGGCCTCGACGACCACCACCACGGCCGAAAGCCCCGAGATGACACGGTTCCGGGGTGGGAAGCGCCAGCCGTTCGGGGGCGTTCCGGGCGGGTACTCGGTGACGATCGCGCCTCCCGTCTCGACCACGCGTTCCCCGAGTGCCCGATGCTCCTTCGGGTACCAGACATCCGGTCCACAGCCGAGCACTGCGATCGCACATCCACCTGCGTCGACCACACCGCGGTGGGCGGACCCGTCGATACCACGAGCCAGCCCGGACACGACCGGCCAATTCGCTTCTGCGAGGCCCCGTCCATACACGTTGGCCAGACGCATCCCGTACGCGGTCGCCCGCCGGGACCCGACGACGGCGATACCAGGCCTGGTCGGCAGCACGCCGCGCACGAACAGCAGATCCGGGCAGTCCGGAAGACCGGCGAGATGCGGGGGCATCTCCTCACGCAGCACGACGGCGATGCCCTGCTCCGCGAGTTGCTCGAGCCGGTCACCGGCAGAAACGGTGGCCGCCAGACGCGCATGCTCGGGTACCTCCACCGTCCCTCTTCGTATCGAAGCCAGGACCGCGTCTGCGGAGCCGAATCGATCGACCAGTTGAGCCCTGCGCGCAGGGTGCATCCCCACATAGGCGAGCCGGAGCCGTGCGTTCACCACTCACCCCGAAAACTCAACGCTTCGGCGATGTGGGGCTCGTCGACCGACGCCGAGCCATCCAGATCTCCGATGGTTCGAGCAACACGCCGCACCCTGTCGAAGCCCCGCCCGGTGAGAGCAAAGCGCTCCACGGCCGTCTCGAGCAGCCGGCGGGCACTCGGCGTCCAATCGAGTTCGTCCAACTGCCCGCGTCCGAGCCGGCCGTTCGGCGCGCCCCTGTCACGCTGGAGTGATCGTGCCGCCTGCACGCGCTCGGCGATCGGTGCACTCCTCTCTCCGGGCGGGCCGAGCAGCTCCGACCGTTCAGGTCGAGGGATAGGCACCCTGAGATCGAATCGATCGAGCAGAGGCCCGGAGATGCGGCGTCGGTATCGCTGAATCGAACCGACCGAGCACGAGCACGGCTTGACGCGATCCCCCGCATAGCCGCACGGACATGGGTTCGTCGCCGCGATGAGCTGGATATCACTCGGAAACCGGACCGACACACCCTTTCGGGCAATGACCACCGACCCCGCCTCGAGAGGCTGACGAAGCGCATCCAGAATGTTCACCGGGAACTCGCCCAACTCATCGAGGAAGAGAACACCCCGATGGGCGAGCGAGATCTCGCCCAGTACGGGAATCCCGCTCCCGCCCCCGACGATGGCCGGCATCGTTGCGGAGTGGTGGGGTGCCCGAAACGGAGGTACCGATGATGCCGGAGCGGATCTCCCGGCTGCCCCCCACACCTGGGCGACCTCCAACGCCGTCTCCTCGTCCAACGGCGGAAGAATGCCGGGAAGGCGGAGTGCGAGCATCGTCTTGCCCGCCCCCGGCGGTCCCCACAAGAGAAGGTGATGCGCTCCGGCGGCGGCGATTTCCAGGGCCCGACGACCTGCAGCCTGTCCCCGCACCTCGGCGAGATCGAAGTGCTCACCGGGCGGCGTCGCATCCCCCGTCGGCACCGGGGCACCCGGCGCGCCCTGGGCTACCGCTATCGCCTCCGAGAGCGAACGAACCGCCTTGACCTGGGCGCCAGGGACGCGCGAGGCCTCCCTCGACGAAGCCTGCGGAAGCAGGCATGGCACGCCCGCATCCCGCGCCACCATTCCGGCACCGAGGCCGCCACGGGCCGGGCGAACCGCACCGTCGAGAGCGAGTTCTCCCAGCGCCACGACGTCTCCGACGTTCGGCGGAATGCTCCCGGCGGCGGCAAGAACGCCGAGCGCGATCGGAAGATCGTACGCCGATCCCGCCTTGGGAAGATCCGCAGGGGCGAGGTTGACGGTCACACGCCGGATAGGAAAGGGAAACCCCGACGACAGCATGGCAGCCCGGACCCGATGCTTCGCTTCGCGCACTGCGGTATCGGGAAGACCCACCAATGCGAATCGCTCCTTCGGGGCGCCAACGTGGACTTCCACGCGTACGGGACGTGGCTCGACGCCGACCAGTGCGACGGATGTGACTGTTGCGAACATGGCCCAACCGTACGGGCGGGGTGTGACAAGACCTGGAGACGGCCTCAGACTGCGTTGCCGACCGTCTCCCAGGGGTCGGGTGCCGTCACCGTATGAGAATGCGACACGTCAGGCTGCCGCACCGACGAATCCCACGTTGCTCCACAACGAGTGCAGCGGATGGCGGACCCATCCTCGACGAGGCGGTGCACACGCCACACGCACCAATCGACGTTCTCTTGGTTGCCGCGATGTCCCATGGTCTTCAACCGAGCCACCTCGCCAGAGCGAGCCGCTCGCTCCTCACGCCGATCGCCACTTCGCGACGCCACGGATCGAGGCCCACCGACCAGGCCTGCTGTCCGATGCGAATGGCGCCGCAGACCACACACACCTTGCGGGTGAGACGGGCCCCGATGGCATGTTCCCGGAACTCGTGGGGGTTGCAGGCGCTCATGCAAGAACCATCGGCCCGGTCGCTCCGGCCCTGGAGGAGCGTATCAAGTCGACCCGAACGGTCTAGTGCCCGTCTGCCGGCTTGAACTACACTGGTGTAACTCGATGGAGGAGACAAGGTGCTGGCATTCGACGCGAAAGTCGAGGAGACGCAGATCGTCGTCGAGGCCTGCCTCGACCGTTACCGGGCGCTCGGGCTGGATGCGGAAGCCGTCTCCTGGGATCGGGTCACATTGGAGGACCTGAGCATGAACGTGACGCCCCTGATCAAGACCGAGCGTCGTCTCGACTGGATCCTCACGCGAGACATCCCTCGTCGCGCCGATGCCCTCGTCTTCAAACGCCTCGTCGGCGAGGGATGGACGGTACATGCCTTGGTGCCTACGGGAATGCTCGGCGAGGCACACCGGGAACTGCGCGGGACCCCGGTTCGGTTGCAGGGATGGTGGATGAGCGAAGGTGGCGTACACTTCGGGCGACCCGAGATTCCCTGAGACCATGCCCGTACCGCTGTACACCCAGACCGTCATTGCACTGATCTGGGACTTCGATCGCACACTGATCCCGGGCAACCAGCAGGATCCGTTGTTCGAGGAGTACGGCGTGGACGCCCACACATTCTGGGCGGAGGTCGACGGCCTGGTCGAGTACTACCACCGGCGAGGAGTCCGTGTCGCTCGTGACACCGCCTACCTGAATCACATGCTGACCTACGTCGAGCAAGGTATCTTCGAGGGGTTGACGCGAGCGAAACTGCGCGACCTGGGCGCCCGGATCGAGATGGCGCCCGGCATTCCCGAGTTCTTCAAGATCTCCCAGGAATACGTCGCACAGATTCCCGAATACGCCCACGAGGGTATCTCGGTCGAGCATTACGTCGTGTCCACCGGGATCCTCCCCATGGTCGAGGGCAGCGCCGTCGCTCCGCATGTCGACTGGATCTGGGCGAACGATTTCATCGAGCAGCCTGCACCGCCCGGTTATCTCGAGACACTCGGGATCGAAGAGCCCAACCATCCGATCTCCCATCTCGGCTACACCCTGGACAACACCTCCAAGACCAGGGCGGTGTTCGAGATCAACAAGGGAGTCAACAAGAACTCGACCATCGACGTCAACGCGTTGATGTCGGAGGAACAGCGAAGAGTACCGATCAAGAACATGATCTACATCGCCGACGGTCCCAGCGACGTTCCCGTGTTCTCGATTCTCAACGAGCGGGGCGGCAAGACGCTTGGCGTATACACGACCAGTCCGACGAACAACTTCCGTCAGGTCCGCCAACTCCAGACGCAAGGTCGTATCCAGGGCATGGCCGAGGCCGACTATCGAGACGGCAAGGCTGCCTCGCTGTGGCTCATCGACAGCATCGACCAGATCTCCAGGGAGATCGTCGACGCGAGACACAAGGCGTTTGCCGAGATCCCGCGCGCTCCGGGACACGCCGACTGAGACGATGGGAAACTTACACTCCGTCGGGAATCTGACCGTGTCACCGGTGCAGGCGTACGCAGCCCGCAAGCGGTATGTATGTCCAGGCTGCCATGGCCCTGTGGAGGTGGGTGCGTTCCATCTGGTCGTCGTACCCGACGACGCTCCCGAAGACCGAAGACATTGGCACCGGGGCTGCTGGTTCAAAGAGACGCAGCGTCACCGCCGAGACGTGCTCAAGCGGCACCCGGAACCCAGCGAATCTGAACGCCTTCGACACTGAACGCGATTGCCACGAGGTCGACGCGACGCACATCGAGATGGCGGGCGAGCGACCACACCTGTGTCGCCTTGGCCTCATCGAACGCATCGAGAGGATCCTTGCCGTCGACGGTCCGGTCTCCGATCCACGACGACTTCACCTCGACGGCTACTCGTGTACCTGCACGCTCGACGACGAGGTCGATCTCTCCCCTCCCGACACGCACGTTGCGGTCGACGATCGAGAAACCGTGGCGCATCAGATAGTCGGCGGCGACGTGCTCTCCAAGCTCGCCCAGGCGATGCGCCGTCAGAGGCGAACGCCGGGCTCCAGCTCTTCGATATTCACGTCGCGAAAGGTCAGCACACGCACGTGCTGCAGGAACCTCGCCGGTCGGTACATGTCCCATACCCAGGCATCCTCGAGTTCGATTTCGAAATAGGTCGAGTTTGCCTCATGGCGAGTGTGCACATCGACACGGTTGGCGAGATAGAAGCGGCGCTCGGTCTCCACGACGAACCGGAACATCGGGAGGACGTCACGGTACTCCTTGTAGATCTTGAGTTCGATCTCGGACTCGTACCGCTCCAGATCTTCCTCATGCATTCCAATTCCTTCTTCCCGAGGCCCCCCGATGCTACCAACCTCGACCACGACACGTTCTACACACGGTCGGTGACAGAAACGGTTCGGGACCGAGCCCTCTCGCCGCCGGCTACAGCCGGCCCAGGCGATTGAGTGGCCAGATACGAACGAACGCCTTTCCCACGATCGAGTCGACCGGAATAGGACCGAAGACACGACCGTCCTTGCTGTGGTCCCGGTTGTCTCCCATCACCAACACCTTGCCTTCCGGAATGGTCACAGGTCCATAGTCGGGCATATGGCTCCCCGGATACACGTACGGCTCGGCGATAGGCACGCCGTTGATCAGTACCTGATTGTCTCGAATCTCGACGGTCTCACCTCCGACTGCAATCACCCGCTTGATCAGATCTTCGATGTCGGGGGACTGCAGCCCGAGAGACTCGCCGACGTGTCGTACGAGCGCATCGAACAGCGGCTCGGCGTCTCGCGTCTGGCCCCACGGCGGTTCGAACACCACCACATCCCCACGCCGAGGCTCACTCCACGTGTAGGAGAGTTTGTTGACCAGGACCCTGTCACCGATCTCGAGTGTGTGCCGCATCGATCCCGATGGAATGAAGAACGCCTGAACGAGGAACGTCTTGATAACGACGGCGACCACCAGCGCTATCAAGATGAGGATCGGAAGTTCGATCCAGAAAGGCGTGCGAGAGGATGGCTTGTGTGTCACGACCACCCCGCCGGCTCGCAAGGCACTAGCGGCGTTCTTTGATGCGTGCCGCCTTGCCGACCCTGTCCCGCAGGTAGTAGAGCTTTGCTCGCCTGACCTTGCCGCGCCGGGTGACCTCGACCTTTTGGATGATCGGTGCGTGAACGGGGAACACGCGCTCGACCCCCACACCAAAACTGATCTTGCGAACAGTGAACGTACTCTTGATTCCGGCCCCGTCGCGAGCGATCACCACTCCCTCGAAGACCTGAACGCGTTCGCGACCCGCCTCCACGACACGAACGTGGACGCGCACGGTGTCGCCGGCGCGAAAGTCCGGGATGTCTTCGCGCAGATACGCGTTTTCGAGCTGTTCGAGCATGTTCATCGGGGAACTCCTTAAAGGGAGCATCGAGCGGGCAGCGATTGTAACAGGTCGAGCCATCGATGCGGCAGCGCCGCCCGCAACATAGCAGCCCTCGAACGCTCATCTGCCGGCCGACGGATCGGAACGGTCGTTCCACAGGTCCGGTCGACGGTCGCGTGTGCGCTCTTCGCGTCGAGTCTGCCGCCACCGCTCGATCCGAGCGTGGTCGCCGGAGAGAAGCACCTCGGGCACGGTCCATCCGTGATAGTCGGACGGCCTCGTGTACTGGGGCTCTTCCAACAACCCATCTCGGAAGGACTCGAGAGAGGCGGAGTCATCGTTGCCGAGAACGTCCGGAAGGAGCCGGGCAACGGCTTCGATGATCGCCAATGCGGCCACTTCTCCCCCGGCCAGAACGAAATCGCCCAGCGAGATCTCCTC
Organism: Actinomycetota bacterium; assembly: GCA_013152275.1. Taxonomy (NCBI): domain Bacteria; kingdom Bacillati; phylum Actinomycetota; species Actinomycetota bacterium. Next base: position 28,522 of record JAADGS010000067.1, read on the forward strand.
ATCGACCAAGTGCTCTGCGACTCGTTCGTCGACCCCCTCGTAGCGCCCGCACACCAGGGTGAGGTGGTCCATGCCGGCCCAACGATCCAGCACCGACTGGTCCAACGGTCGCCCCACAGGCGTGAGCAGGACCTTGTGGCTGGAGTCGAGAGGCTGGAGCGCTCGAGCGAGCGGATCAACCATCAGCACCATGCCGGGTCCCCCACCAAACGGGGCATCATCCACCTGTCGGTGCCTGCCGCGGCCGAACTCGCGCAAGTCCACGGTTGTGACGACGAGGTGGCCTTCGGCGATTGCACGACCGACGATGCTGACCTCGAGTGGAGAGGAGAAGAACTCCGGAAACAGGGTGATAATCGAGATGTTCAACCAAAAGCCTCCAAACGGTCCGACCCTAGAGTATCCTTCCCATTGATCGTGCCAGACAGCGACTTCACTTCCGCGGACCCCTGGGGTCTTCCCGTCGACGATCAGTCCGAGGCGATATCTGGTGAGACGGGGGACGCCCAGGAACAACCAGAGGCAGAACCCGAGCCCGAACCCGGTGAGCCAGAGGCAGAACCCGAGCCCGAGGCGGAGTCCGAGTCCGAACCCGGTGAGCCCGAGGCAGAGCCCGAACCCGAACC
>JAADGS010000067.1:29224-29682 GCA_013152275.1 Actinomycetota bacterium
CCGAACCCGGTGAGCCCGAGGCAGAGCCCGAGCCCGAACCCGGTGAGCCCGAGGCAGAGGCAGGCAGACCTGTTGCCTCACAACCGCCGACCGGTGCGAGGAACGTGCTCGATGCGCTCGGAGCCGGCCTCGACGACCTCCCCGATGAACCGCCTGCGTGGATGGAAACACCGACCGACACCGAAACTGCACTGTCTCCTCCGAGCGTCTACCAGGAACTCGCGGCGCTCAGCCATGACAACCCTGCCGAAGACGAAACCGACGCGAAGACTCCCGCATCGGAAGGACTCGAGACCGACGCGACCGTTCTCGACGAGGCGCACGCACAGCAGACCGACGAGCCGGGGATGGAAGTCGACCTCGACGAAGTCGTCGAAGAGGCCGTCACCGCCATCGAAGAACCCCACATCGAGATCCTCGAACCCACCGACCTGCACGAAGAGCCGGACATCGAGATC
>JAADGS010000068.1 GCA_013152275.1 Actinomycetota bacterium
GGCGTTGCGCAATTGGGCGCGCCTGCAGGATGACTACGACGCGATCTACTGTGTCGTCGATCTGCATGCCATCACGGTCGACTACGACCCGAAGGAATTCCGACAGACCCGCCTCAACACGGCGAAACTGCTCATGGCCGTCGGCATCGACCCGGAGCGGTCATTGCTCTACTACCAGAGCCAGGTGCGCGAGCACGTCGAGCTCGCATGGCTGCTGGCGACGATCACCTCGCTGGGTCAGCTCAACCGGATGACGCAGTTCAAGGAGAAGGCCGACAAGGGCGGCGAGAACCTTGGCCTGTACGCGTATCCGGTATTGATGGCGAGCGACATCCTGATTCACAAGGCCCACTACGTTCCCGTGGGGGAGGATCAGACGCAGCATCTGGAGGTGACCCGAGACCTGGCACAGCGGTTCAACACCCGTTTCGGTGAGGAGTTCCCGATCCCCGAGCAGATCACGCCGGAGATCGGTGCCAGAGTGATGTCGCTGAAGGATCCGACGGCGAAGATGTCCAAATCGGCTCCAGATGCGAGCTCGAGGATTCACATCATCGATCCACCCGACGTGATCCGAAAGAAGTTCAAGACGGCCGTCACCGATTCAGGCCACGAGATCGAGTACGACACGCTGAAGAAGCCGGGCGTCTCCAACCTGCTCGACATCCTAGCGCTGTTCACCGGCCGCACGATCGACGATCTCGTCGCTCAGCACCACGACATGCCCTACGGGTACTTCAAAGAGGTCGTCGCCGAGGCGGTGGTCGAAGGGCTCTCTCCCGTCCGTGAAGCGTACGAGGCGCTCGACGATGGTGAAGTGGATGTCATCATGCGCCGCGGGATGATCGTCGCCCGCGAGCGGGCCGAGAACGAGATGGCCTCGGTCCGGGCCAAGATGGGATTCTGAGATCCAGTTTGCCGGAAGTCGGTTTCCAGCCAAGGGATCACGTCCGCCTGGGGTTGCCGGCAGCCGGCGCTCAGAACGGCAGGTTCGGGGCGTAGAACAGTGCCAGCGTGGTGATCAGGTTGAACCCGGCGTGGGTGAAGATCGAGCGACTCAGGTTGCCGGACCGAACGGCAAGATAGCCGAGGATCGAGCCGACGATGAAGAGCTCCGGGATGACCACGGCTGCGGCCTGGATTGCGCCGGCGTCGAGAAGGTGGAACGCGGCGAACACCAGCGCCTGGATGACGACCGCCGACACGACCGAGTGTTTTCGGAGGAGCGTGCGTAGCAGCAGTCCACGAAAGGCGAGTTCCTCCGTGACCGGGCTCAGGACGACGACGCCGAACAGCACCATGATCCTTGTCGGGATGTCTGACACGTCTGCAACCGCCTGCACGACATCCTGGGGGCTCTGGTTGATGCCGAGCGCCTGGGCAAGGGGTGAGAAGGCGAGTCCCAGCCCGACGAGCAGCGCTGCCCCGACCAGAAGGAACGCGACATCTCTGGCCTTGACGACGAGGCCGTAGTCGGTGGAGAGCTTCCCCGTGGCCCGTCGCTGGGCGATCCAGGCAAGAGCGAGCAACTCACCGAACACCTGCGCCGGGAGGATGATCCAGAATGCGGCCCGTGAGGGAATGCCCGTCGTCAACTGATCGAGGGGGATCGCTCCGGCAGCAACGGCTGCGATCGTCGCGATGACCGAGGTGGTGAGGCCGGCGACAAACACGAGGATGAAGTCGACGTAGGTGAAACGGCTCTGCGGAGTTTGGTCGATCACAGGCCGTGAGGGTAGCCGGGTCGCCCACCGGGGTGAGGCGGACGCTCACGGAGCGACGCCGGGCGCCGGTGGCTGCCGACACGCCGCGCGTCGGGTTCGCCGGCAGGGAGCGGTCTGTTGCGACTCCCACTTCTTGACACACACACCTAGCATGAACAAATCATGGTACTACCTACTAGGGAAGGAGTTGCCATGGATACACGGGGGATTCGTGTAACCAGCGATCGTCGGTTGCTCGCACCGCTCGTCGCGCTGGTCGTGTTTGCCGCGACGCTCTTCGCGGTGGCGCCGCCTGCTGCCGCGACGTGTTCGGGGAACGTGGCGCGAACAACACCCTCAAACAAGCTGTTGGTGGCCAACTACCTGGCCTATTGGTCCACTTCCACTGATTCGGCCGGCGCGCCGTGTGTCGACGTGAACGTCATCAACGAGGGGTGGGATGACAACGCCTTCCGGGGCGCCTACAAGGGGAGTGACGGGAACTGGCATCTTGGCACACTGGGATGGGTGGGGATCAATGAGGGCTATCTTGGCGTCGTGATAACCGACCTGACACCAACGGGGGTTCCCGTGAAGGCGGCGAACGAGTATGACGGAGGGAATTGGGACATCAGGATCCTTACCTAGCCGGTTGGGCTCGGGTAGGTCACGAATGTCGTCTCACACCCCTGGTTGCCCGGCGCTTCGCGTCGGCATCCTGCGGCGTCGTGCAGCCGGGGGGAGGCGGGTGTCGTGATTCGCAGTGTGGCGTTGCTCGTAGCCGCGCTGCTGGGCCTCTCGGCGTGTTCGGTGGCGACACCGCCAGGTTCCGGTTCGGGTACCGTATCGTCGGGTACCCCTGGGACGTCGAGTACCCAGGGGATGCCGCAGGCCGATATCCCGGAGGGGCTTTCGGCGGCGTTCCTTGCGTATCGGTATCCGGTTGACGGGGCCGACTGGGCGTTGGGGTGGCGGACCTATGAGCTGCCGATCGAGAAGCGGTTCTTGCGGTTCTTGGGGGCGTGTGTCGTAGACGCGGGGTATCGGGCGTTGGGCCGGGCGGTGCGAGAGGCGAAGAACGTCGGAGTCCCGTCCGAGGGTTGGTTGTTTCCGGATCTGGATGTGTTGCGGCAGCGGGGGTTCGAGTGGGATGACGCGGACCCGGCGCTGAGCGTGATCGGGTCGGTCAGTGACATGTCCGGGGTTTCTGCAGAAGAGCAGGACAGTTCCCTGGACATCCTGCGCGGTGACCTGGAACGTTGGCCGCAGTTCGGGATTCCGGCGACGATCGATGCGGCGCGCGGGTTGAACGACGATGTGACCGCGTGTGAAGTGAAGGCGGGTGACGCGTCGTACGGCAGGCTCGAGGATGCGGATCTGGGGTTCGCGAGGCAGTGGTTGTTTGCGGTGCAGCGCATGGAGACCGACGATGCGGAGGTGTCGGCGGCGGCGGGCGACGCGTTGGTGTGCGCACGGCAGATCGATCCGTTGTTCGCCGATGCGTCGTCGCTGGTTGAGTGGCTCGCGATGTTGGACGGTGAGTCGATCAACCTGGACTACGGGGGCGCTTCGACCGAGGAGGTCGATGCGAAGCGCCGTGCGTGGGGTCAGGCGTACGGTGTGTGTGTCGGACCGTTGGTGGAGGTGCGCAGGCGGAAGCGGCTCGTGTTGCGTGAGCAGATCGTCAACGAGCAGCTCCCGCAGCTTCTCGAGATTCAGGCGAGGCTCGATGCTGCCCTCGATGAACCGGCCG
>JAADGS010000069.1:0-5952 GCA_013152275.1 Actinomycetota bacterium
GCCAACCTCACCCTCCCCCACCGCATAGGTCACAGCCTCGGCCCCCGTCAACGGATTCCCCGGCGGAACCAACGCCCTCCGGCCAGCCCAGAACCCCAACGCGCCAACACCCACGATCGCCACCGCCACCCACAGCGCAACCCATCGACGCTTCATCACACCTTCCTCATCACATCGGACACTACCGGTGAAGCCGGCCGGGCTCCTCGGAGACCTCCAACGGCACGCTTCCGGGTGGACTCCGACGGTACGACGATTGAGGATGACGTCCCAGCCGGAGCCCACCACATGACACAGCCCGTCGAACGTCGACCCGCCACTCCACACACTCCAGTTTGTGTGCGTCGCGAGGTCGGTTCAGGCTCCAGTTCACTGGCCACTGGTAGCCACCTCCTCGACGAGTGTCGTCGGCCCGTAGCTGGCGTCCGAGATCACGAAGCCCGATGGGATGCCGAGGCTGGGAAACCCGTCGATCGTGCGGTCTTGGATCCGCAGGAGCTGTCCATCGTTGCGCAGCTCGAATCTGATGATCGAGTCGTCTCGGCCGGTGGGAATCGTCTCAAACGTTGTGTTGGTCTCCGTGCGATCAACGATGCGCAGGTGAAGGTTCGCGAGGAGCAGAATGGTCGCCGCGCGAAGCTGCGGCGACGCAGGCGACTCCCGGATCAAGCTGAGCGCGAAGTTGACAACGTCCGTGTCGGTCTGCACCGACGGTTTGGCTCTGATCATCCGTTCGAGTGCGTCCGGGTCGGTGGGCCAGTCCTGCTCCAGCGCCGTGTGTGTCGAGCTTTGGGCGGTAATGGTCGTCAAACCTATCCGGTCGCCGACATCCATCCCGTTCCGGTAGTAGAGGGCCCGGCTCTCGTCGTCGAAAAAGACCGGAGCATGCAATGTGACTTCGATGACGAAGGTTCCCGTGCGACTCACCCAGACGCGTCGAGTCTCCGGAACAAGGTATGCGATCCGCTCCTCGGAGCCGGGAACGCTGGTAACGGCGAGGTTCGTCGCTGTCGATTCGGTGTAGTAGTAGTCGCCGGAACCGAGGGTCGAGACATCGACGACACCGGCGGCGTACGCGATCTCTTGGAGCGAGGCGCTCACGGCTCCGGGACGGACCGCCTGGATCACGACGGCCGCCGCGACCAGGACAACGACCGCCGCGACGACGATCACCGGCCGCGACAACACCCACGGCCGGTGTCTGACGGTCCGGCCATCCGCACGGGACGCTGCCCGGTACCGGGCGTCGATGCGTTCGATCTCGCGTTCGGTAGGTGCACGCTCCACGAGCGCGGTTCGCAACAAACGATCGATCGGATTCATAATTCGTCCTCCTCCACCACTCTTTGTGCAGCTTCGGGAAGGAGTTCACACAGCCGAACCCTGGCACGGTGAATCCGCGATCGGACGGTGCCTACCGGGATCCCCAGGATTTCAGCCACCTCGCGGTACGACAGGCCGTCGAGAGCCACCATCAGCAGCGGCTCCCTATCCCTACGGTGAAGCTTGCCCAAAGCCGCGACGACCTCGGCTCGGACCCGCGCAGCGTCTGCCGCTGCCGCCGCGTCGACGGCGGGGTCGATCTGAACGTTCAGCCAACCTGCGGCGATTGCCGGCCCCCTCGACCTTCTCACCCACTGCTTCCGTAGATGGTCTCCGACAATGTTGTGGGCGATGCCGAACAGCCACGGACGAGCGTTTTCCCTCGACAAGTCGAACCGAGAGCACAACTGAAACGCACGGGCGAACACCTCACCGGTGAGGTCGGCCGCGTCGTTTCTCTGAACCCGTCTGGCTACAAACCGGAACACATCATCCCGGTAACGTCGGTAGATCTCATCGAACCACGCAGGATCGGTGAGAGACCGCTCAATGAGCACGTTGTCCGCGACAGGATCATGCACCAGGAACCGAACCCTACCGACACCTCGCCGCCGACTATGACGACCAGTAGGACACCGACTCCGCCCGATTGTTGAAGAACGTCAGATCATGAATCGATCCCGAACCGGTCGTCGACTCGAATCCCCCGGTCCGATTGGGTCCGTCGTGATGCTTCAGGCGATAGCAGCCGTTGAAAGACGATGAGATCCGATTATCCCAGAACCCAGACGTATTCCACCAACCTCCCGCACACGACGACCCCACCACCGAAATCGAGGAACCGGATCCGCCGTAGCCGTCGTAGTGGATCCCCAGCGTGAACGAAGCGACCGTCACGCCGACCTTGCTATCGGAGAATACGATGGAACCCGGCGTTCCCACAGGGAGTCGCAGCCGACCATCAGACGCGTCAAGCATCGCCTCAGAGAAAGTGCCGTAACAGTGGGGCGGCGACAGGACAAGCTCGCCATCGCCCTCCGTCGCAACCACAGTAACGACGCAGTGCGACGCTCTCTCGCCCCCATCAGAAACCGTGGACGCAACTAGCGGATGGACGATTCGAGAGTGCACCAGTCTCGGGCCGCTTGACGGCGGCCACGTCGCCCCGACGTGCAATCAGCTCAGACCACGACCACCAGACGCCGCCTCGATCACACGATCAGTTCGATAGCACACCACCACGAGGAGCAGATCGGCGCCGAGCGTGCGACTCCGTGCCGAAGATCGACGTCGCCGCCATCGAGCACAGGTTGCCGATGCCACCTTTGGCTTTTCATACCTTTCCGATGTCAGTGCCGGCGACCCTGTCAGGAACCCTCAAACTCGCCGTTTCCCGATGAGCGATGGCTCGCATCAGTCCGGAACAAGAAGACCGTGACCAGGAGTGATGACGAGGGTGGAGTATCGGACCCTGAGCGCTTGCTGCTCAATGTCGCTCCGGACGATGAGCGATACGCTCCTTCCCCTCGGCAGCGCGTTCTGGATCTTGCACATAGTTCCTTCCAGGGCAGAAGGGCAGCGTCACCCTTGAAGCGACACTACGAGGCCCACCTCTCCAAGAAGCGGCCTCGTAGTGTATAGTTTGCACTATGTTGTGGATTGGTCGTTCGTGACCACCGAAAGCCCCTCCACGTGGCGCGTGCGCCGGCGGTCCGTGACCCTGCGTATCGCCCTTACGCTCGTCTCCATCGTGCTCATCTATCAAGCCGACCGCCAGTTTGAGAACTACCGGAATGCAGTTGCGAGGACGTACTCAAACGGTGAGTTGTGGAGATGGTTCATTGCAGCGGGAATGGTGCTCTTGGCCGGTGCCGCCGTTGGGTTCGCCCTCCGGCCCCACCCCGTGAGCCGAGGCTTCGTGCCTCTACGAGCCGTCGGGATGGCTGTCGTGCCGTTCTTTCTTGCCATGAGCCTGCCGATGTTCTCCTGGGGTTGGCCCGGAACGCCGATGGGATCGTGGTTGTGGTCGGTGCAGATGCACTTCGCCGGCGAGTCCCTCGCAGTGCCGATGTGGCTTCTCGTTGGCCTGGCGATCGTGGCCGGCTTCGACGAGCACGACGACACATCCAGCCCTCCACCTGCGGTCGACAGTCGGCACAGCATGCCATGAGACCACCTCCGCGACACTGACCTTTCCACACCAATCACCCAGGACCACGGCCGACCAACTCCCCGTTTCCGCTCGGCTCACATTGCGTCTGGTCCTGGTTTCTACCGCAGCAGAACTAAGCAAGCGAGCCGATAAAGTTGACCAGTGTCGGGAACGGGCTTCGGATGCTCCGACCCCTCCACGAACCGCAATGGTCACACCAACGGGGCCCCGTCATGCCGACACCCGGCACTCCGGTCAGATCACTGCACACAGGGACTCCGCTTCGTGTGGAACGATCGGCTCCTCCGAGCGATCGTGAGTATGGCTGTCCAACTCACGTGTCCCAGATGGCGAGGCGTCAAGCGGCGAGCGTCGCCCGAGGTGGGACGGTTTTTCGTGTGACCGGGAAAGTTAGGTGCTGTCACGAGGGTACCCTTTTTGCCCATGGTGACGGAACAGCAGGTGCGTGACTCGCTCAGAGATGTGATCGACCCGGAGGTCGGTGTGAACATCGTCGACCTCGGGTTGGTGTACGACATCTTCATAGGGGAGGAGGCCGTGATGGTCGTCATCACGGTCACGACTCCGCTTTGCCCGCTCGGCTCGTACCTCACCCAGGCGGTGGAGGCCCGCCTGCTGGCGTTCCCTGAAGTCGAGTCGGTCGAAGTACATACCGTCTACGAGCCGCCCTGGAACCCGTCGATGATGAGCGACGAGGCCCGACGATCCTTGGGTTGGGTCGGTTGACCACCCGCCGAGCCGCCGCCCCCCTCTGGATGCTCATTCCTGCCGTGCTGGCATTGATTGTTGCGCTCTGGGCCGGGTTGGCTCGGCTGGGATGGAGTGCGTTTGCGACAGCCCCCTATCCGCAGATGCATGGGCCGATGATGGTGTTCGGTTTTCTCGGTACGGTCATCGCCCTGGAGCGGGCCGTGGGTCTGGGCAGGCGGTGGGCATTCGCCGGCCCCGTGCTGACCGGCCTCGGTGTGATCCTGCTGCTGGTCGGGCTGCCGCCGATCATCGGTGCGGTGCTGATCTTCCTCGGGGCGGTGCTGGTGACCGCGGTGTATGTGGAAGGGTTGAGGATTCAGCCGGAGCTCCACATGGCCGTGATGGCGCTGGGAGCGGTCGCCTGGGTGGTGGCCACCGCCGTCTGGGCGGGTCTACCGACGGACATGGCCAGGATCGTCCCTTGGATGGCGGCGTTCCTGGTGCTCACCATCGTGGGAGAACGGCTCGAGCTGGCACGGATGGGTGGCGGCACGACGAGAATCCTCGGACCGTTCGGTTGGGCACTGCTGGTGTATCTGGTGGGAACGGCAACGACCGTCGCCTCCCCGGCTGTCGGAGGCAGAATCGCCGGAGTGGGCATGACGGCACTGGCGTTGTGGATGGGGAGCCATGATCTGGCTCGTCGCACGATCCGTATTCCTGGACTGCCCCGCCACATCGCCGTGGCGCTCCTTGCCGGGTATGGCTGGCTGGCTGTCGGCGGCGTGCTTTGGGGGTTGGGCGGGTTGACCGGCTACGGGTATGACGCAGCGCTCCACGCCGTCTTCCTGGGTTTTGTGATGTCGATGATCTTCGCTCATGCCCCGATCGTGGTGCCGGGCGTGTTCGGTCTCGACCTGCCCTACCACCGAGTCTTCTACGGCCATCTCGTACTCCTCCACGTGGCCCTTCTGGTCAGGGTCGTCGGATCCCTCACCTCGAACGGAAGGCTGTGGCAGTGGGGTGGGATGTTCACCGTCGTCGCAGTCATCCTGTTCCTTGGAGTCACCGCCGGCTCCGTCATCGCAGCGAGACACAGGAGCTGATCTACGGATCGCATCCCAACAAGCCTGCGTGTGCGCGCACCTGGCGATCGCAGATCTCGGTGGCGCCGCCGCTATCGGAGCGCAACTTCATACTCCAGGCGAAACCACGACCTTTGCGGACATGATGTGTACTCGGTCGGGTACCGATTCGCTCAAGCCGCACGTTGTCAGGACACGGGCTGCAGGAGGTTCGTGCCCAACGGCGGCGGGCAGGATCCGTCCCTCGGAAAGGTACGTGCATCCTGGCATCGATTCGTTGCGCCCGCCTTCTGGCCCCGGACGATCCCGTATGAGTCGACGAGACCTCGGTGTATCCCGCAGACCCTCCCGACGGGGCACACCCGAGCGCCTGGCCATGGTGCCTTGGCGGCCCCGTCGCCGGCCTTGTGCGATCACCTTGTGAGAGCGCCCCCGGTTGGGTGGACGCCCTGGCTGTTGGTCAAAGAGGAGCGAGCCGTCACATCTTCCGTGTCGACTCACCGATGGACGCGAGGCTCGCCCAAGCTGATCGTTCGCACGGGTTCTGCCGCGAGCGAACTCGTCACCCCTGCCGCTGAGAGTACGACAGGAGCCGGGAACACATACCAACGGCCCGATCAAAAGCACCCACAGGGAACTCGGAATCAACCGTCCCGGGTTTCGTGGAAGCTCCACGAAACC
>JAADGS010000069.1:5982-32680 GCA_013152275.1 Actinomycetota bacterium
CTGTCACCGGGTCTGTGCAGCTGTCGAAGAGGGGTGGGCGGTGCGATTGAGATGGATACTGTTCTCAACTATCGCGGTCGCCCTGCTCCTTTTCACGGCGGTCATCACAAACGGGCGGCAGGAGTCCCCGGAATTGGTCATCGACAACTCGGTGGCGGCCGACTTCGCCCAAGTGGCCGATGCAGAGTGGGAGATGTTTGTCGCCTCGTTCCCGGCCATGGAGAGCTGTCTCGGCCGCGTAACCCTTGTCGCCGACCACACACTTGACGACCGCGCCCGGTACGATCCACAAACCCGAACCATGACGGTGCGCGTCCCGGGCCCAAAGGTGCTTCTCGACCGCGCCCTGGTGCATGAACTTGCGCATTCTCTGGAGTTCTCATGCGCCTCCCAGGTGAAGATGCGGCCTGCGTTTCTTGCCGCGCTTGGGCGCGATGGCAACGAGGCGTGGTTCGAGGGTCCCGAGTGGGGACTGATCCCGAGCGAGATCTTTGCCGAGGCGGTTGTCGAGTACGTCCTCGACGAGCGAGGGAGGGCCCACACCGGGATCGGTCTCATCGATCAGCATGCGGTCGATGTGGTCATCCGCTGGGCGAACGGCGGCTGAAAGCGCTCGATGCACCGGAACCGACCCCGCACGTTTGAGCCGGCGGGCACATCGGGTCTACGAGCCGCCGCTCAGTCCGAGATCATCGGTCTCTTCACCGAAAGCCGTGGCGGCCTCCGCAAGCTCCTCCTCGCCTGTCTGTGCGGCAGCCTTCTCCAGTTCATGTTGAAGTGTCTCGAGTTCCGCACCACCGGCCATCATCTGGACCAACTGTCCGAGCGGAATGTCCTTTTTGAGATAATCCCCGTAGACCTCGCCGCGACGAAGAATGACGAAGTGGTCCCCGACAGGGTATGCGTGGTGAGGATTGTGCGTGATCAGAATCACTCCGAGCCCGCGCTTCTTGGCATTGACGACATAGCGGAGCACAACCCCCGCCTGCTTCACCCCGAGTGATGCGGTGGGCTCATCGAGAATCAACACTCTGGCCCCGAAGTAGACGGCCCGGGCAATCGCCACAGATTGCCGTTCACCACCCGACAGGGTGCCGACGGGCTGCTCGGGATCCCGGATGTCGATACCCATCTTGCCCAACTCGTCGACCACGGTCCTCTTGGCCTTTGCGACGTCGACCCTTCTGAAGGGCCCTACGCCGCGCTCAGGCTCGGAGCCGAGAAAGAAATTCCGCCAGACCGCCATGAGCGGCACCATGGCGAGGTCCTGATAGACGGTCGCGATGCCTGCATCCAGCGCCTCACGCGGCGACGTGAAGCTGACCGGCTTGCCGTCGATCCTGTACTCGCCGCTGTCGGGCTGGAGGAGCCCACTGAGGATCTTGATGAAGGTGGACTTGCCGGCGCCGTTGTCCCCGAGAATGCAGGTGACTTGACCTTCGTTCACACAGGCGGAGATATCCGTGAGGGCCCTCACGGTGCCGAAATACTTCGATATGGAGTCGACTTCGATCAGGTGTGTCATGAGCGCGCCTTTTCCGCCCGAATTCGTACGAACTGGTTGAGCAGCGCCGCTCCCAGCAGCATCACGCCGAGGAACAGCTTGAACCAGTCGGCATCCCATCGGCCGAACGCCAGACCTTGGCGCACCATCTCGAATATCAGTGCGCCGATTGCGGCACCGATCGCCGAGCCATAGCCGCCGGTCAAGAGGCAGCCACCGATGACGGCCGCGATGATGAACTCGAACTCGAGGCCGACACCGATACCGATCTGTGCGGACTGAAACCGTAACGTGTTGAACATCGCCACAAGCCAGGCAGAGACCGACACGTTCACGAACAACGCGATCTTGACCTTGTTCACGGGAACACCAACGGCGCGAGCCGCCGCCGCATTGCCCCCCGCGCTGAAGATCCAGTTTCCGTACTTGGATCGCAGCAAGACAAAGGTGGCCAGCGCAGTGATAACCAGCCAATAGAAGACCGGAATCCGGATACCGATAAGCGGCGCTGATGCAAATAGGATCTTTGCGATATCGTGACCAGCCAGCTCCTTGCTCAGGTAGATCGTTGTCTGTCCGCTGATCAAGCGAGTGAAACCAAGTCCGGCACCCTGCAGAATGAAGTATGTGCCAAGAGTCACGATGAAGCTGGGCAGCTTGGTCTTGATGACCATGATCCCGTTGAAGACACCGACGCCGACGGCAAGTACCAGTGACAGCAGCATCGCGAGCCAGACCGGCGCACCGGCGTTCTGTATCAGCAACGCCGTCGTGATTCCGAGACCGCCGATGAGGACACCCGAGGAAAGGTCGAACTCACCGCCGATCATCAAGAGGGCGATCGCAACAGACATGATCCCGAGCGTTGAACCCGGATTGGTGTATGCGGATACGGCTTTGACGCTGAAGAAATTCTCCGTAAAGAGCGAGAAAAAGACAAATACGGCGATTGCGCCGATGATCGAGCCGAACTCCGGCCGAGACAACGTCTTCTTGAGTAGACCAGCCCGAAGTAGTCGATCATCGGTGACTGACGGCGCGTCAGCGGTCACGTTCCAGCACCTCCCTCCGGGTTGGGATGAGCCCGCCGTGTGCACGACGGGCCACCCCAACCGACTCTACCTACTTTCCCTCTTCTGTCATCGAGTCCCTGCGGCAACGCCGGCCTTGACCTGCGCAACGTTGCTTGCATCCACGAAACCGGGACCGGTGAGGATCGCCTGCCCACCACCGATCACGAGACCGCTCTGCAGATACAACACGAGCTGGACAACCGGCAGGAACCCCTGCAGGTACTGCTGCTGATCGACTGCGAACTGAATCGTGCCGGCCTCGATGGAGTTCAGCACCTCTTCACCCAGGTCGAACGTTGCGAGCGTTGCCGTGCTTCCGGCCTCCGCGATGGCATCACGAGCTCGAATGGACACGTCCGGGTTCAGCGTGATCACCGCATCGATACTCGAATCGGAGACCGCCGTCTTTATCGTCTCGAACGCCGCATCGAGGTTGGCGACATCGATCTGGATGCGCTTGACGGTGACATCTCCTGCACCTGCCTCGACGCCGTCACATCTCGCCTGCAGAGCAGCGTTGTTGGCCTCATGGATCACGCACAGGATGTTCGTCGCGCCGTTGGCGGCCAGGCGCTTGCCGGCGCCTTGACCGGCGATGAACTCATCCTGTCCGACGTGAGCGATCGCCGCCGTGGTGGCGAACACATCGGAACCGGAGTTGATCGTCACAACCGGAATTCCGGCGTCGGCTGCCCGCTGGATTGCATCTCGCAGCGCGTCGACGTTCGGCAGCGTCAGGATGATGCCGTCGACGTCGTTGGCGATCGACGTGTCAACCAGAGCGACCTGCTTGGTGATATCGGGATCTCCGATCATCGTGCACGAGACGCCTTGGGCGGCGCATGCATCATCGAGACCGTTCTTCATAACGCCCCAGAAGGTTCCAGAGGCATCCTTGTCGTGGAAGATGAGATCGAATTCCAGATCCTTCTGGCTCACCTGGTTGTCTGCCGCCGCGGTGGTGGCGGTCCCTTGTGCCGCGGTGGTCGTTGTGACTCCCGCAGTAGTCGTTGCGGAGCCGCCGGCGCCGCCGCACGCCGCTGCGATCAGGGCCAGGGAAAGCAGCAATGCCACCCATACCCCTCGCCTTGCCGGTATCCCCCGCCTCATATTTCGCCACATATGTAGTCCTCCTGTCCATAGCGCCGGTGCCGCCGGGGCGACATATTTCGTTGAGGTCCTTTCGTCGGGGCCTCGTCCCATCCCCCGCTCCCGCGGGGAAATCTCATAGATCTGCCGCTATCTTCCGCAAGTACTCGAAACTCAGCAGGGCATCCGTCTTCGGCCCTGCACCCTCCTCGGGCTCCGCCGCCAATGAGGCGTCTTGTTCGAGCACATACCAGCCATCGAATCCAGATGCCTCCAGCCGCCGGATAACGCCGGCGATATCGACATCTCCGTGACCGAGCGGTTTGAACATGCCATCGATCACCGCTTGTTTGAACCCGAGTTCACCCGAGCGAACCTTGCCGGCGAGCCGGTCGTCGACGTCCTTGAGGTGAACGTGCTTGACCCGGCCTCTGGCCATCTCGGTGACGGCGACGGGATCGGCTCCGACGACAAACAGGTGACCCGTGTCCACACAGAGGTCGACATCACACGACTCGAGTAACCGCTCCACATGGCGCTGTTGCTCGATGGCCATGCCCCAGTGAGGGTGAAGCGCGGTGACCAGCCCGTTCCGCCCGGCAATGTCGCGAAGACGCTCGAGATTGGCGAGAAACGTGTCCCACTCGTCTTCCGTCATGTCGATCGAAGTGTCATAGCCATCGAGGTGAGAAGCCGGTCCCAGCACCATCACCTGAGAACCGGCGCTCGCCAACTGCCTGCAGGCACGATCGACGTATGCGAGGACGCGATCGATCAGGTCGGGCCGATAGAGAACGGCGACGACAAACCCCCCGACCACGTGCAGGTCGTATTGCTTCAGATACTCCACGATCTCCTCTGGATCGCGCGGCAGGTAGCCGTCAGGCCCGAGCTCGGTGGCCGACAGGCCGACCTCGACCATCTCGGACATGACGCGGTCACGGTCCATCAGGTGACCCCACCCGGGCGAACCATCAACACCCCAGGTGATCGGGGCACCGGCGACTCTGTCGAGTAGATCGCTCATGAGGTCTCCTCGACCGAGACTGGTCTTTCGGCCACGAGCGATCGGCGGCAAGCCTCGGCAACAGCCAGAGCCGCCCGGGCGTCATCGACCGTGCACGGGCTTGGCTGGTCTTCCACCACGGCGTCGACAAAGGCTTCCATCTCGGCCTTGTAGGCAGGGCCGAATCTCTCCAGCCAGCCGACCGTTACCGGGTCTTGGGGAAGGTCGAGGCCAGGATCGAGGGTCCGGATCGGCGTGTGGGCGTCCAGCCCGACGGTGACGCTGTCGGTGGTCCCGAAAAGCTCCATGCGAACGTCGTAACCGCGGGCATCGGTACGTACACCGGTAATGACCGCCAGAGTTCCTCCGTCGAGATGGGCGGTGACGGCTGCGGTCGCCACATCGGCGTGCTCCGCAAAGATCGGGATACCGTGACTGCTGCCGGTTGCACTGACTTGGAGAACTTCTTGCCCCGTGACGAAGCGGAGGATGTCGAATTCGTGGATGAGCATGTCGACGAAGATGCCGCCCGACCCCGCGATGTACTCCGCTCGAGGTGGCTCGAAGTCATGCGTCTGCGCCTGAACCAACATGACATCGCCGAGACCTCCAGAGGCGACCAATTCGTGGGCGGCCCGATAGCCAGGGTCGAAACGGCGCATGAACCCCACCTGGACCATGATCCCGCTCTCATCTACGGCAGCGACGGCCTTGTCGGTCGATGGCAGGTCCATGGAGATCGGCTTCTCGCAGAAGGTAGGAAGACCGGCGCGAGCAGTCTTGATGAGGTAGGAGGCATGCGTCTCCGTCGAGCTTGCGATCACCACCGCATCAACACTGTCGAATATCTCGTCGGGATCGTCGAGGTGATGTGCGTCGAGGTCGGCTGCCAGCTTCTTGGCCCGGCCGGCAGCAGAGTCGGCAATGACGAGTTCGTCGACGGCCGCTACTCCGGTCAAGACACCGGCGTGCAGTGTGCCGATGCGTCCAGCTCCGATCAAGCCGACTCGCAAAGCATCCCCTCCCGAGCTAATGCGCAAGCATCTTTGCTGTTTCTCACAGGAACGTGTGGAACGTTCCAACACCCGAAGCGTATACTGCCGGGGAAACCGATGTCAAGCGGTTCCGAGAGAACCCGTACGGCTCGTCGGGGTGGGAGGCGTTGTGAGATTGTTCGTTACAGGCGGCACCGGATTCGTCGGCAGCAACATACTGAAAGTTGCCATTGAGCGTTACGGAGCGTCGGTGGTCACTACTGCACACTCCTGGCAGGGCGATGGATCCGAGCCTTTCGAGGTTGTACGTGTGGATATGACCGACGGTCCGAGATTACGCGCTGCGGTCGTGGATGCCAGACCCGATGCAATCGTCCACACCGCGATCCTCAACGACTTCACCCGTATCTACGCAGATCGGCCGCTTGCCTGGAAGAGCTATGTCGATTCGACGCGGACACTCGTCGATGCAGCGAATGAGGTGAACGCCAAGATGATCTTGGTGTCGACCGACTGGGTGTTCGACGGAGAGCAACCGGGAGCCTCCGAAGACACGCCGCCGAATCCGATCAACCTCTACGGTGTCCTCAAGGTCATTGGCGAGACGATCGTGACGACGGCCGCCAAGAACGGCGCCGTGGCGCGAGTAGCCGGTGTCAACGGGACACACTGGTTGCGAGATGACTACAAGGCCGAGCAGAATCCGGGCATGGGGCATTTCGTCGGTGCCGTCGTCGACAGCTTGAAGGTTGGTGAGCCTTTTGCGGTCTGGAGCGGGCCTCTCAACATGGTCGGGACGCCAAGCCTCGCCAGTGAAAGCGCCGAGATGATCATGAGGATCATCAAGAAGGACCGGCGGGGCATCTTCCATTGCACCGGGGCCGACTCGATAGATCGGCTGGGTTTGGCGGTGGCGACCGCAGAAGCGTTCGATCTCGACTCCAGCTTGATTACAGCCGGACCTGCCGACTTCAGTGCCACCGGCCCTGCACCGATTCCGATCGACACGAGCCTCGATGCGACCGCCACGGGCACTGCGTTGGCCTATGAGCTTCCCGGTCTCGATCGATTGCTGGCCGCGTTCCGACACGAGATTGATCGCGGCGAATTGATGCCGGTCTAACGGTGGTTACTACGGTCGATTGTGTGCTCCCTGCCCATGCCCGGCTCGGTGAGTGCCCGGTGTGGAGCCCCGATACAGGGACCTTGTACTGGGTGGACATCGACGGATGCTCGGTGCACGAGTTCGATCCGGTGAGCGGAGCCGACAGCTCGTGGCCGTTGGAGGGAAGGCCCGGGGCAATTGCCCTGACCACACAACACGGGCGCCTGCTCGTGGCACTCGAGAACGGACTCGGGTGGCTCGATGTGAAGTCGGGGGAGTTCACCCCGTGGCTGGTTCTCGAGAATCGACGCTCCGGTGTCCGGCTCAATGATGGACGATGCGATCCGGCCGGCCGTTTCTGGGTCGGCAGCATGTTCGTACCGACTTCGGCTCGTCGGTACGAGGGCATGTTGCATCGGGTGGAGTCGGACGGCAGGTTCCACACCACCCGCCGGGATGTGGGGGTGGCCAATGGGCTTGCCTTCTCCCCCGACGGAAGCGTCATGTATTGGGCCGACACACTGCATGAGACCGTCTGGGCATACGACTATGACATCGCCACCGGTCGGCAGCACAATGAGCGGGTCTTCCTCGATTTCACCCGGCTGCCCGGCCGACCCGATGGCGCCTGTGTAGACGAAACCGGCTGCTATTGGATAGCGTGCGTCGGTGGCTCGGCCGTGTTGCGCGTCACGCCTCTCGGTGCAGTGGATCGCCACATAGAACTGCCGGTCGAACGGCCGTCGATGCCTGCCTTCGGCGGAGCAGGTTTGGACACTCTCTTCATCACCACCATCGGTCATGGCATTGATGACGCTCGACAGGTGGGTGAGCCCGGCGGGCTCTACGCGCTCGATCCTGGTGTTCGAGGATTGGCCGAACCCAGGTTTGGCCGATGAGACCGGCTCACGCCACATGCGTTCCGTCCGCGACTACAACCATGTGGAACGTTCCAACTCCGAGCGTTATAGTCGCACGAGGCGGAGAACTCGGAGGGAGTCCTGAGCGTGTCGAAACCACATGTCTGCTTCGGACGTGAGATGCCACCGGATCAAGTCGGAGTCGTGACCACTGAAGCAGGCATCCTCGGACCGGCGGGTGCGACTCCCGATGATCCCTGCGAGATGCTGTCACGAGCCGTGAGAATCATTGCATCGGTGTGTCGCCATGACGGCGAGCCGATGGGTGGACCCCCCAACCTCCGGAGGACCTCCCGTACCGGGATCGCCTACGACAGGACCGACCTTGCAGCGACGGCTACCCGTGGCATCGCGATCTGTAACACGCCCGATGTGCCCACCATCTCCACGGCCGGACATGCTGTCACGCCGATGATATGGTGGCGAAGAACGTGAAGCGATCTGAGGTCGAACTGCGCGCCGGTGGATCGGGTTTCTGCGCACGCCACGCCGGAAGGGAACTCGACGGACGCACGCCGGGTCTGGTCGGCCTTGGGAGGATCGCCCGGCGGGCCGCCGAGATTGCGACCACTCTGAACATGCGGGTCGCCGCTTTCGACCCCTACTTGGATTCGGCGGATTTCCCGGTGTCGATCACGAGGTACACGAGTCTCGAGGATCTGGTCGGAAGTTCGGATGTCGTGTCGATCCATTCGCCGCTCACCGTGGACAACTCCGGACTGCTCGACGCGAGGTCGCTCGTTGCGATGAGGCCCGGGTCGATTCTGGGCAACACGGCACGCGGTGGTCGGGCGGACCTGCCTGCCTTCGCTGATGCCCTGGATGCCCACCGACTTTCCTTGGCCGGACTCGACATCACCGCTCCCGAGCCCCTGCCGGCAGGCACCGACGCGGTTCCCGCTCCGCAGGTTGCCGCCGGCACCAGCGAAGCCAAACGTCGTATCTTCAAGGTTGTTCTTGAGCAGGTTCTGCAGGTTCTCGGCGGTCACCGTCCTCCACACCCGCTCAATCTTGAAGTTTCGAACCGGCTCGTGCCGGGAATGAGATAGGAGGGCAAAAGGTGGGCAAGTCGATTGGCGTGGGTGTTATCGGGTTCGGCTGGATGGGTCAAACTCATTCGCGGGCTTACCGCAACATCCCTGTGTACTTTCCTGAGACAGGTCTGAAACCCAGGCTGGTAGCCGTAGCCGACACGGTCCCCGAGCGGGTTGATCTCGCGACCGAGACCTTCGGGTTCGAAACCGGCACCGGCAACTGGCGAGAGTTGCTCGAACGCGACGACATCGACGTGATCGACATCACCGCCCCAAACGCGCTACACGAGGAGTTGGCAGTGGCGGCAGCCGCCGCCGGCAAGCACATCTTCTGCGAGAAGCCGGTCGGCATCGAACCGCGGGCGACCGCTGTGATCGAACAGGCCGCGCGCAAAGCAGGAGTCATCACCGGATGTGGATACAACTACCGGTGGGCACCGATGGTGCAGTTCACCAAACAACTCATCGAGCAGGGCCGTTTCGGTGAACTGACCCACTATCGAGGTCGGTTCTTCTCCATGTACGGACGCGATCGGCTCGCGGTGCTGTCCTGGAGATTCAAACAGGAGGAGGCGGGATACGGCGTTCTCTCGGACATCATGTCGCATGCGATCGACATGGCTCAGTACCTGTGCGGGCCCATTGCCAGGGTGGTGTCGGTAAAGGAGATCTTCGTCAAGGAGCGCCCGCTCCCGGCCCCGGGCGAAGGAACCCATTACGACCGTGGCAAGCCGGGCGACCCGACAGGTCCGGTCACGAACGAGGACTACGTGGGAGCATTGGTCGAGTTCGACAATGGAGTGCGCGGAACCCTGGAAGTGGACCGATCGATCTTTGGTCCCCAGAGCTCCATGGCCTTCGAGATCAACGGATCCCGAGGCGCCGCCTCCTGGGACCACGAGAAACTCAACCAGCTGCAGCTCAGCCTGCCGGAGGAACAACCGACCGACGGCTTCATCGAAGTGCTCTCGGGTGACGCCTACCCTCACCACGGCCACTTCGTGCCGGGTGGCGGCAACTCCATCGGTTACGAGGACATGAAGACAATCGAGGCATTCGAGTACTTGAAGGCGGTTGCAGAAGGAACAGCGAATCGACCGAGTTTCGGCGATGCGCTCGCCGTCGCCTCGGTCGCGGCAGCGATGACGCGTTCATGGGAGTCCGAGAAGTGGGAGAATGTCGTCAGTCTCCGAATCGACTGACATGACCGACAGGAATCTGTGTCGATGATGTTCGAGGATTCACCGAATCGGAAGTTGCAGGAAGGCAATGCGGTATACGGCTCTCCCTTTCGGTATGCGGTCCCTACGCCGGCAGAGCACATTGCCATGGAGGGGTCGGACTTCCTCGTCTTCGATGCAGGGCACGGATCGCCGAAGCCGCGAGACATGGCCGGAGGAAGCGGCGACATCACCGCTTGTGCAGGGAACGGCTCTTGCCTGACGGTGAACTCGGATGTGTGCTCCACTGCCGTGACCGGGCACAAAGCCATCTCCGAGATCTGCGACAACGGCGGCTTTGCCGTGATCGGCCGACTTGCGCTCGACAGCGACAGAACCGAGTTCCCTCATTTCCTGCGCACCATGAGACACGAGCGGCATGTCCCTGTCGACTTCACCAAGCACGCGGAAGCCATGGCGGCGATCGCCCGGGAACCGGAGTATCTCGACGACTTGCCGGCAATCTTCGTCCGGACCAGAGCTGCCGACCACGGCGACGTGGTGATGGCCGATCGCGCTGCGCCCGGACCAAGGACCGCGTCTGGTGGGAGGTTTGAGCCCCAGAGGCAGGCGACCGTGAGCACCTACGCGTTGCTCATGCCGATCTCGAGGCCGAGAAGAGCTACCGACGTGGGGGTGCACGACGATGGGTGAGTTCGACGGCAAGGTTGGCATCGTCACCGGCGGCGCGTCCCTCATCGGGGAAGCGATAGCAGAACGTCTGTCCGACGACGGGGCCGCGATCATGCTCGCGGATCAGAACGAGACGAACGGCGCCGCAGCCGCCGATCGCCTGGGGGATCGAGTCCGATTCCTCAAGACCGATGTGACAGACGATGCTCAGCTCGACCGTTTGGTCGAGACCACCGTTGCAGACCTGGGAAGGATCGACATCTTGGTGAGCGCGGCGGCGGTGTTCGTCGACGAGCGCTTCGAGTCGAGCCGGACGCTTTGGCACAAGGCCCTCGACGTCAATGTGGTGTCGGCGGCCGTGCTGACCGGCAAAGTGGTTCCGCACCTGGGGAGCGGGAGCTCTGTCGTATACGTGGCGTCTGTGAGCGGGTCTGTGTCACAACCCAACCGGATCGTCTACAACGTGACCAAGGCGGCGCTGCTGATGTTGGCCAAGACGGGTGCCCAGGAGTTGGCGCCGAAGGGAATCCGGGTGAACGCCGTGTCGCCGGGTTGGACATGGAGCAGGAACATCGAACGGAGATATGGCTCACGCGAACGAGCGGATGCCTTTGCAG
The DNA here is from genome assembly GCA_013152275.1 of Actinomycetota bacterium. Taxonomy (NCBI): domain Bacteria; kingdom Bacillati; phylum Actinomycetota; species Actinomycetota bacterium. The sequence goes on from JAADGS010000069.1 coordinate 17,179, forward strand.
CCGAGTTCCAACCTCTCGGACGTATGGCAGATCCGGAGGAGATCGCGGATGCCGTTCGGTTCATCGTATCCAATCGGGCGGCGTTCATCACCGGCACCGAACTGGCGGTGGACGGCGGTTACGGAGCCCTGGGTCCCGAGGCGCTCGGCCAACCATACGAGAAGATTGCGATCCTCCCCGATCACTAGAAGCCCCTCGAACGACGCATGGCGCCCATTCCTCCCACGCCTGCGCAAAGCCGCTGCGGTACCTTCCCCCCTGCGGTCGCTTCGCTCCCCGACGAGTGGTCAGGTCACGAGGAGAAGGAACGCTCCGCCGACCAGCAGCCCGAGAGTCATCCGGTCGAACCACAGCCGGTTGATGTGACCGACGAAGACACGGCCGCCGACCACACCGACGGGGATTGCCAGCCAGGTCCACCAGGTTGCCGCGATCAGGCCGCCATCGAAGAGGCCTGCGAACAGATAGGCAGGGAGCTTGAGTAGGTTCATGCCGGCGAATACGGCGGCGGACGTGGCAACGAAGCGACGCGGCTTCAGATCGGTCGTCATCAGATAGGTCACCACCGGTGGCGCACCGAGGTGGGCGATCGCAGATGTGAAACCGGCAATCAAGCCAACGGGCCAGGCATGTCGGCGGGCCAACCTTGCAGCCAATCCGAGTTTGCTGTTCAAGACGTAGAACACGACGAAGACAAGCATCGCCACCGCGATGATACGACGCAGCACGGGTTCGCTGACGTTCGAGATCACGAAACCGCCCACCACTATTCCGGCGGCTGCCGGTGCCAGCAGCCGGAGCAGGATCTGACGATCCCACCCTTGCCAATGAGCGGCGACCGTGAACACGTCGGCAATGATCAGCATCGGGAGCAGCAGCCCGATCGCTTTGTCGGCGGGGATGGTCAGGGCTACCAGGACCGTCACGAATGGTCCCAATATCCCACCGACGCCGGCCTTGCTGAAGCCGATGAGGAAAGCCGCAGCGGCGATGGCAATGATCATCTGGGGTCCTTCACGAAGGCCGTCTTGGTCATAGGAAACTGTTGGAACGTTCCAACCGACTTCAATATACTGGTCTGTAGAGTCCGAATGCCACACGCGGGAGGGGCCATGGGTCGGTTCGACGGCAAAACAGCGCTGGTGAGTGGAAGCACCCAGGGGATCGGCGAGGCGGTTGCCCGACGGTTTGCGTCCGAGGGTGCAGCCGGCATCGTCGTATGCGGTCGCAACAAGGAACGCGGAGCCCGTGTCGCCCATGCGCTGGTCGAGATGGGTACCGAAGCACTATTCGTTCCGGTCGAGCTGGGTGATGCCGGTAGCTGCGAGGCGCTCGTAGCGGCCACCGACGACCGGTTTGGGCGGGTCGACATTCTGGTGAATGCGGCGGGACTGTCGCTACGCGGATCCATCATCGACACCACGGTCGAGTTGTGGGACACGCTGATGAATGTCAACGTGCGCGCACCATTCCTGCTCATGCAAGGCGTCATCAAGATCATGCGCCGCGAAGGCATTGGCGGAGCGATCGTCAACGTCGCGTCCGTCGCCGCATACGGAAGTGTTCCCTTTCTGACGCCCTATGCGACATCGAAAGGTGCGCTCGTGACCCTCACCAAGAATGTCGCCTACTCCGTTGCTTGGGATCGGATCAGGGTCAACTGTCTCAGCCCGGGGTGGATGGACACTCCGGGAGAAGATGCGATCCAGCGTCGATTCCATACCGACGGCCGGGATTGGCTGGCCGATGCGGAGGCACGGCAACCATTCGGCCAACTGATCAAACCGGATGAGGTCGCCCGGGCCATCGCGTTTCTGGCTTCCGACGACGCCGGGATAATGACCGGGGCGATCGTGGACTACGACCAATCGATCATGGGTGGCGGCCCCCAGCCTGTCACCCGTCCCGAAGAGACTCCGTGACCTGACGGGCGAGCACTTCCTTGGCTCCAAGTGGCCGATGACCCAGGCCCGTCGACGATCGAGCACCGCCTTCCTACGCGTACAAGGTCGGCCGCGCCGGTTGGTCGACTCTCACCGGAGTCCCCTTTTCAATCGACTTCGCCCCGGCGAGGGCGGCCGCCAGCGTCAGGTATCCGTCCCAGGCCGTGGGACCTTCAGGCCGATCCTCGAGAACGGACATAGACCACGCCTGGACCTCACGAATGTACGCAACGACAAAGCGCTCCAACCAGTCAGGTTCGACAGATTGACGCATATGGCCTTCTTGTCGAACAACCGGCGTGTGGTGGGGTGCGGTGGTCACCATCCCGTGGGAACCGCTGATCTCGACCCCGACCTCGTATCCGAAACCCGAGTCCTTGTTGACTTCGATCGAGGCGATGGCGCCACCGGCCATTGCCATGGTGATCAGTTGAAGATCGAGCTGATCGCTTCGTTCGGGGTTGATGGTCGTACCACGAACGTAGACCTCGGAGATCTCGTCTCCCAGCAGCCAACGTGCCGAATAGAGGTCGTGCACCGCGGAATTGACGAGTACCTCTTTGGACGTGGGCGGTGTCGCTTCCGGCGGATTCCGATGCCAGCCCCGAAACATCAACGGCCGGCCGATCTCCCCACGGTCGATCGCCTGTTTCACGGCGACGTGTTGGGGGTCGTAATGACGCATCAACCCAACCTGGAGTAGCCGTCGTCCGAGTTGTGCCTCCCTTTCCACGACTGCTGCCGCGGTGTCGAGGTCCGTTGCCAGGGGCTTTTCGACCAGAGCGTGTTTACCGTGTTCCAGACAAGCGAACGCGAAGTCGCCGTGGGTGACATCCGGACTCGCGATGATGACGCAGTCGACAAGTTCCGACGCGATGAGCTCGAAACCATCGGTGAATACCCTTGCGCCTGTGGGGCCGGCTATGTCGGCTGCACGATCGGCGTCGATGTCCATGACCGCGGCGAGCCGGGCATGACCCACCTGCGAGTGGATGTTGCGAGCATGGCGCCCACCCATTCCCCCGGTGCCGATTACCCCGACTCGCAACTGTTCGGTCATCACATGTCACTCCTTGGCTCGGGCGGCTCGATGCCTGCTGTGGCGAACAGCCGCTCGAGAAGCCTCATGTTGGCAACGGAGTCTTCGATCGGGAGGGGGGAGGGTTCTCCGTTGAGGATGGCATCTGCCAGCGCAGTGGCCTGGAGCCCGTACTGGTTGGCGGGCGGGATGACCAGCGTTTCGACGGCAGAGGCGTGTGGATGGTGATCGCCACCCGTCCCGATGGTCACCTTCGTGGCGACATCGGGTGGACAGTTGAAGGGATCGGCGACCGAGATCCAGCCGTCCGTCCCGTGAATCATCACCCGGTGCTCAGGCTCCTGCTCGATGGAACAGGTGAAGGTGGCGAAAGCATCGCCGTAATCGAGGATACCGCTGAATGTCATGTCGACCCGCCATTCGGGATGCACCCGGGCAGCGCCATGCACCCGCAGAGGATCATCGCCGAGCAGCATTCTGGCGACGTTGACGGCATAGCAGCCTACGTCGTAGAGGGCGCCACCACCGGCCCCGAAGTCGAGCCGATAGTCACCGGCTTTGGTCGATCTGAACGAAAACCAGATTCCGACATCGGTAATGCGGCCGATCGAACCGTCGCCAACCAATTCACGGACCGCGATCCACGCCGGGTGAAACCGATACATGAATGCTTCCATGACAAGCACGGTGCGGTCGGCGCAGTGGGCAGCGACCTCCTGCGCCTCGACGCTCGTCAGCGCGATCGGCTTCTCGCACAGAACGTGTTTCCCTGCGTCTGCCGCTTTCTTCGTCCACACGCCATGCAGATTGTTGGGAAGCGGAAGATACACGACATCGATCCCCGGGTCGGCCAACAGCTCTTCGTATGAGCCGTAGGCTCTCGGTATGGCAAACCGTGTCGCAACACTGTTTGCCCTTGCCGAGGAGCGCGAGGCGATTGCCACAAGGTCGCACCGCTCCGCACCCTGGAGCGCGGGAATGACACGGTCTCGGGCGATCGAGCCCGTTCCCAACACGCCCCATCGTACCGACGGATGCGATCCGCTCATGTTTGCTCCACCTCCCCGAGGACGCCAGCCTACAACATGATGTGGAACGTTCCAACGGGTCTTGTCTCGATACGGCGGCAAGAGGACCCTTCTCCTGAAACAGCCGACGATCCCCGATGTGACATGGCGAGCCGGTGGCTCCAAGTCTCTCGTTTCGCTCATCCGGTGCCTTGCGCATGCACTACGGCGCGGTTTCTCACCCGACCTCAGGAGGCCTTCCGAGGCGTGCAACAGCCTTGTCCGCCGACAGGCCGATACCGGCATGATCCTTGGAAGTCCGGACGGAGATGCGCCTTCCGACACCAGCGTCACCACCCGAAGCCGATCCCGCCGCCAGCCGGTCGTCCGGTGGGGGACGCGTGAAAAAGCTCGGCCGGGTCCCCATTGCCTATTCCTTTCGATCGCCACGCAGAGTAGTATGTAGGTCACGCTGTGAGGAGGCACGCGATGAGGAAACCCTTGGCGTTCATATTGGCAGCTCTTCTCGTGGGGGCGATCGCAGGTCCGGTCTCCGCTACCCCACCTGGGGAGGATGGGAGCCACAAGGTGACGATCTGCCATGTCACGAACTCGGTATCGAATCCTTGGGTGATCGTCGAGGTCGACGTCGCCGCATTCGATGGAGCCGGTGCCAACGACCACACTCGTCACATCTCCCAGGATGGCCGCCGGGATGTGCCGGCCACGGATGGTGTGTGCCCTGCTTCCAGCAGCACCACCACCACCGCTTCCACAGCTACCTAGCGGTGTGTCGGTCAATTGATGACCCGGGTCGGCGGACAACTCAGTCCGCGGCAACGGGCCGGGCTCCCAAAGAGGACCCCATCACCAAGTCCGCGACGGACCACAAGGACCTCGATAGCCAACCTCTACGGCGTTCTGCCGGCCAGGAACGCTGCTCGCCGAGTTCGCCGCCTCGGCGCGCGAGGGCAAGGTGTGGTCCTCGTAGATGGCATGCTGCAGCTTTCAGCCGAATGTCCTGGAGCCCTACTCGCGAGTCGCGTGCACCCACGGTAGCTCTCTGCCACCGCGGCAGGCCGGCCTTGGCCTCCCGGAGCCCTTCCGGCCGTTCAGCCGCGGAGCTCGGCTGCGCGGGCATGGGCTTCGAGTCCCTCGATCCGTGCCAGGGCCGCGCTGTCGGCCACGACTTCGTGTGGTTTGGTGAGCCGAATCCACGTCGGTGACCTGAGAAACGTCATCACAGAGAGCCCAGACTGGAACCTGGCTCCTCCTCCGGTGGGAAGGACATGGTTGGGCCCGATCCCATAGTCTGCAAACGCCTCGGCGCTGGTCTCACCCATGAACAGCGAACCGTACGATCCGAGCCTGCCGGCCAGCGCTTTGGGATCGGAGACGTGGAGAGCGAGATGCTCCGGGCCGATCCGTTCGCTGAGCGCCACGGCTTGCTCCAAGTCATCCACAACGGTGCAATACCCGTTGCCCAGGGCCACCGCAGCCACATCGGCCGTGGGAAGGTCATGTAGTTGTCTGGTGATCTGCAGTTCCACGTCCTCGCGGAGGGAACTGCTCGTCGTGATCAGGATGGGGAGGGCGTCGACATCGTGTTCGGCCTGAGCGAGGAGGTCGGCCGCGATCAGGCGGGGATCGGCCGAGGCATCGGCAATGACAACGATCTCACTGGGCCCTGCCAACCCGTCGATGCCGATCTCACCGAACAGGAGTTTCTTGGCTGCCGTCACCCAACGATTCCCCGGGCCGACGACCAGATCACATGGCGGGGAGAGGATGCCGAACGAGAGTGCGGCTATGGCCTGTGCACCACCCACTTTCAGCAGTCCATCGGCGCCCGCCAGCGCCGCTGCGGCCATCGTGAGCGAGGTCGGTTTGGGGGAGGCCACCCAGACGCTCTCGACCCCGGCGACTCGGGCCGGAATCACGGTCATCAAGACCGAAGAAGGGAGCGGATACCGGCCGCCGGGCGCATAGGCTCCCGCGGTTCTCACAGGGAGCCACGAATGCCCGGCCCGCCCTCCCGGCACCTCCACGTCGATGTCGACGACGGCGTCCCGTTGGGCTTCGGCGAACGCCCTTATCTGTTGCGCCGCCCTGTCGAGAAGCCGCCGCCGGTGTTCATCCAGGCCGGCGAGGGCCTCATCGAGATCGCGACGGGTCGCGACAAGCGGCTCACCGGGTGTGACGTCTCCCAGCCGTTCGCCATGTCGACGCAACGCGTCCTCACCGTCTTGGCGGATGTCCTCGACGATCATCGATGCTTCGCGAAGGGTCTCAGGGTCGACAGGGCGTCTGCGATCTCGAATCGCGTCGACATCCGAACGTAGTCTGAGCCACACGCTCACCGGGGAACCTCCTTGGCCTCCATCGGCCTCCGGCTGACCTTCAACTCTCGCCGATCGAGCTCCCCGGCGATGTCCTCCAGGGTGACACCTGCCGCGGCGGCCTTGACCAGAGTGAAATAGAGAAGGTCGGCTGCTTCTGCAATCACGTCCTCGTGTGCCGCAGCGACGCAAAGCTCGTTTGCCTCTTCACGGATCTTTGCGGCGAGAAGGGCGGGATCGCCCAAGAGCCTGGTGGTGTTGCCGAGTGTCCCCTCTTCGGCGATCCGGGTGAGGCGACGAGCGAGTCGTTGAATCCCGTTGTCCTCGCCCCAGCAGGACCGGTACCCGAGATGACAGAATCCATCCTTCTGGCGAACCGTGAACCGCAGGGCGTCACGATCACAGTCCAGGTCGATCTTGATCAGCTCTTGCGTCGCCCCGGAGGTCTCCCCCTTGACCCAGAGCCCGCGTGATCGACTCTGGTAGACGCCCCTCCTCGTCTCGACGGCCTCGCGAAGGCTCTCCATACTCGACCAGACGAGACCGAGTGCCTGGCCTGCCTCGTCGGCGACGACGGTCGCCCACAGTCCTTCGGACCGGAGGGACTTCAGTGGTGCGGCTATGGCGTCTGCCAACGTCATCTTCCCGGTGTAGAGGGCCATGCCGACTTGGGCGTCCGCGCCGAGACGATCGAGTTCTCGGATCTCGTCGACAGATACGATCCCACCGGCCACGGTCACTCTGCTGTCACCGGCAGCGGCCACCACTGCCGCAGCCCGCTCCAGATCCGTTCCTCCGAGGAGCCCTTCGCGCTCCACGAATGTGACGAGAAAGCCTCCGCAGAAGTCTCGAAGCTCCTCCACTCGCGACAAGACGGTTTCTCCTGTCGTGCGACGCCACCCGTGGGTCACCACGTCGCCGTCACGGGAATCGAGAGACACGATCACCCTCTCACGAGGAAGCTGTGACAAGAGTTCCGGGGTCGCGGCCGTCCCGATGATCACCCGCCTCGCCCCGGCGTCCAACCATCGTCGGGCAGTAGCGACATCGCGTATGCCGCCGCCCACCCGCGTTGGACCTCGCCGGCACAGATCGCCGATCAGCTCGACATTGTCCCCCTCGCCGCGGGCAGCGTCGATATCGATGACGGCCACCTCTCCGGCCACCGAGAATCGTTCCAGAAGAGGCCTGGGGTCACCGGCATCCAAGGCCCGCTCCTCGCCTCCGATGAGCTGGACCGTCGAACCGTGCGAAATATCGATAGAGGGAATGATCACTGTCTCACCTCCACTCCCATGGAGCCCAGCCGGGTCTTCAGTGCTCCGACGGTCGTCACACCATCGTGAAGAATCGACGCGACGAGAACCCCCGTGGCTCCCGCCTCGATGCCCTCCTTGAGATGCTCGGCGTTGCTGGCGCCGCCGGAAGCGATCACCGGGACGGTCACCGCCGAACAGACTGCAGCGACCAACTCCAGGTCGTAACCGTCCTTGGTGCCGTCACGATCCCAGCTCGTGAGAAGGATCTCCCCGGCACCGGCCGTGGCCGCCGCCCGGCACCATTCGACAACGTCGATCCCGGTTCGGTTGCGGCCGCTCTCCACGACGACTTCCCATCCACGAGTCGATCGCTTGGCGGCATCCACGGCGACAACGGTGCACTGGGAACCGAAACGTTGTGCGATGTCCGAGACGAGGCCAGGCCGTGTCACCGCCGCCGTGTTGACGCCAACCTTGTCCGCCCCGGCGTCGAGGAGCCTCCCCGCGTCGTCGGTGGAACGGACTCCCCCGCCGACGGTCAGTGGGATCGAGAGGACCGACCGTACCGCCTGGACCGTTTCAATGGCATGACTTCGACCTTCGGGTGTTGCCGACACGTCGAGAAGCACGATCTCGTCGGCACCCTGGTCTTCGTAGGCGGCGGCACAGGCAACCGGGTCGCCGGCATCACGAAGATCTTGAAAACGGACACCCTTGACGACACGTCCGTCCCTGATGTCGAGACAGGGGATTACGCGGGAAGCGAGCATCACGTCACCACGAAGTGGCCGTCAGCCATCGTTCAAGGACACCGGCACCCCAAGCGCTCGAAAGCTCGGGATGGAACTGACAAGCCAGGACGTCGCCTCGCTCCAGCGCCGAAACGAAGCGGCCTCCATAATCGGTTGTTGCCCCCACCCATCCTTGCGGTATCCGGCACAGCCGGTACGAGTTGGCAAAGTAGGCCCAGCCCGGCGTGAGGAACCGACTTCCCCGCTCAGGTTCAACCATGTTCCACCCGAGCTGAGGAACCCTGACGTCGTCGTCGAAACGGGTGACCGTTTCGGGGACGAGACCAAGACCGGACTGCCCTGGGCTCTCCTCGCTCGCGGTGCAGAGGAGCTGCAACCCGAGACAGATCGCCAGAGTGGGTCTACCCTCATCGATTCTCTCCGACAACGCTGCCCGCATCCCGACCTGATCGATCCTCGACATTGCAGCACCGAAGGAGCCGACACCGGGGACGACCACACGGTCGCCGGCCTCCACATCGTTGGCCTCGCCTGCGAGTTTCGGTGTGGCCCCGGCCCGCCGAAACGCGGCAACCACCGATGCCGTATTGGCCGTACCGGTGGGCACGATCACGACGGTGTCGCTCATCGCAAGGTCCCCTTCGTGCTCGGAACATCACCGCCGGCAACGCTCACCGCGGACCGCATGGCGAGAGCCACCGCCTTGAACGCCGCCTCCGCCATGTGGTGATTGTTCTCGCCTCGAATCAGATCGACATGAAGCGCCATGCGCGCCTCGACTGCCATCGAGACCAAGAAGTGCCGCAGGTTCTCGGTCGCGAGATCACCGATGGTCTCCCTCGTGAACGGGATCTCGACCTCTGCCCATCCACGACCCGACAGGTCGACCACCGCTCGGCACAATGACTCGTCCAGTGGTGCGTAGGCAAAGCCGAACCGCGTGATTCCGGTCCGGTCGGCCAACGCCTCGTCGATGGCGCCCCCGATGGCCATCCCACAGTCCTCGGCCGTGTGATGATCGTCGACACCCAGATCTCCCTGGACGGTGAGATCGAGATCGAATCTTGCGTGCCTCGCAAGAGTGGACAGCATGTGATCGAGAAAACCCACTCCTGTGTCGACCTTGGATCGTCCGGTCCCATCGAGACCAATCGAGCCCACGATGTCGACCTCGAGGGTCTTGCGCGCAAAACCGGCTGTCCTGTTCATGAAAAGAGCCCTTCGAGTTCCGAGACCGACCCAAGGATCCGTGCGGTCCCGACCAGAGAGCGTCGAGCACGGTCCGTGTCATCGCCAGGTGCAACGACCCCGATCGGGATCACTCCTGCACCTCTTGCCGCCGCTACATCATCAGGCGTGTCCCCCAGCATCCAGGCCCTGTCGACACCGAGACGCTTTAGAGCCAACCGGACCGGCGCCGGGTCGGGTTTCAGACGAGTGTCTTCCTTGGTGACCAGCACCGAGATCGAATCCAGCATCCCGGACCGGGCAAGGAACTCTTCGGCATCGGACTTCGGTCGTCCCGTCACGACACCTATGGGAAGCATCTCCGCCCACCGCTCCAACATGGTGGCCTCCACGAGCGCCTCCTCGCGCAGTTTGAGACCCTCGAGGCCGTCGACTCCCTGATAGAGAGTCTCGAACCGGTCGATTACGGCCGAGATCGACACCTCCACGCCGGCGTCGGCACACAGTCTTCGCGTCAGCTCCCAATCGTCGTCCGCGTCACCCGCCGCTTTGGCCTCCTCGATATCCCGACGAGTCACGCCGACTCCGAAGCTCGCCGCCGTTTCGACGATCGCCGTCACCTGAAAGCCGGCGACGTCGGCGAGGACACCGTCGAGGTCGAGCAACAGGGCCTCGGGAGCGACGGCCGACAGCAGCGTGTGGACCAAACGCTCGAACCGAGGCTGATCGCCGGGCAGGGTGATCCGCAGATAATCCTCGAGTCCGGGACGTTCCGGGAACCTTCGCAGCGCAACTCCCAGAGATGCAGCAGCAGACAGTACCCATTCCGGGGCATCGAATCGGGCCAAGACAAAGTTGGCCTGAGACGGCAAGGTGACGATGCCGTGCGATTCGAGGATCCCCGCCAACGTATCTCGTTGAGATCTCACGTTGCCGACGAATTCGGCGACCTCGTCTCGATCATTCAGACGCGCGTGCGCGAGGGATGCCGAGAGCCCCGACACCGCGTACGGATTCCCGTACGCCGCCAGCTCCGTGACCAGCTCGGTCGAACCCAGCACATAGCCGACCCGTAGACCGGCCAGCCCCCACGCCTTGGAGAGGGTGCGGATGACGACAACATTCTCCATTTCGAGGGCGGCACGAGTCAGGCCGCGGTCGGCAAACTCTTCATAGACGGCATCCAATACGAGCAGCCGCGCGCTCGCCGCCAGCTCGCGCAGGGCGGCTTCGTCGATCACAGCGCCCGTCGGATTGTTCGGCGAGACCACGAACACAATGTCCGTGTCGTCCGAGATGGCGTCTATGACGGCTTCGATCGGAAAGGCACCTTGCCACCAGGGCACCTCGACCAGACGACCTCCAACCTGTTCGACATAGCGGGGGATCATCACGAAGCTCGGATACGTGGCTACCGCTTTTCGGCCTGGACCCATATGTGCGAGGAAACACCTGAAGAGCGCGTCGTCCGCACCGGCGGTCACCAGCACCTGATCGGTTTCGACTCCGTGAAGCTCGCGGATGCTCTCTCGCAGCGCAGACGTCTCCGGGTATCGACTCACCAGGCTCGACTCGTTGGAGATGCAACTGAGCAAGGAGACCAATGGCGGTTGCCCTTCATTCCTCGACAGGTCCAGATCGATCGGAGAGTCGGACAGGGGGTGCGAATATGCAGTAGGACGGTTCATGGGACGATCTGCTCCAGTCGCGAGACAGCGATATCCGTTGCCTCACGTTCTTTCAGTAGGGGTATCAACGCCGGTAATTCGGAACGAGGCACTGCAGCCTTCACCGCCATGCCGCTGTCACCGTGCAGACGAGCGATGGTTGGCTCGCGCATACGCGGGAGGATCTCGATGATCCGCTCGAGGTATTGGGCAGAGACGTTGAACTCGACCATCACACGTCGTCTTGCCTCGAGCACCGACCGCAAGCTCAATACCAGACCGTCGATCGCCGCCTTCTTCACCGGCGAGTCCAGTACCTGAGGACTGGCGTACAACCGAGTCGACGACGTGATCAGCTCGTCCACGACCGCAAGGCCATTGGCGGAAAGAGTCTCCCCCGTGGCGGTGTTGTCGACGATCACGTCGGCATCCTCGGGCGGAAACACTTCGGTCGCCCCGTACGAGTGAACGAAGGTGGCACGCAGACCCCGCCGAGCTATCCAGCTGCGGGACAACCGCTCGTACTCACTGGCAACCGTCAACCGCCGGTTCGGAAGACGACCATCCTCGAGAAGTGCGAGCGGGGCGGCGGCAACAACCCGTACCGGGTCGAGACCCGTATCCAGCATTTCGATGAGTTCGGCGTTCTTCTCGGCGACCCAGTCGGCGCCGGCGAATCCGATATCACGAGAGCCGGCCGCCAGCATCTCCACGATGTTCTGTGGTTTGAGGAGTTTGACCTCGTAGCCGGGAACCGACAGCTGAGGTCGGTAACCGCGGCCACCACTACGCAGCTGCAGACCCGCGTCCGATAGGAGGTTCACGACTCCCTTCTCGATGCGGCCCTTGGGTACCGCAAGGTGAAGAAGGTCTTGTCGGTCAGATAGTGTCATCTGGGCTCTTTCCCGCCGACAGCGTCCGGGTGCTTGCCCAATAAACAAGAAACCGACCGCTGAGGTCGGCGTTTGTGTCCTTGGCTGGCTATCGCTAGTTGAACACCATCAACCGACCCGATCCGGGTGGTGGTGATGATGAAACTCAGCAAATCGTCTGCTCATTGTCCGAGGACGCTAGCCCATCTCGAACCGAACCGCAAGAGAACATCGCCAGGCGCAACCGCCGATCCGCCAGGCGTCGCCGACGAATCGAACCTCTACGCTTCCTCGGGGCGGCCCGCGCGAGTGCCGATCACGGCCGGTGCGTCGACATCAGGAACGTTGCCCACCAGGGCTCTAGAACCAGGCCGCTCCACGAGCAGACATCTCGGGTCTCGACGGACTCCACCTGTTCGCCAATCGCTCACGGAAGCTGATGATGAGCCGGCTCAGGCGATTGGTCTCGATCAGGAATGCATCGTGGCCTTGAGGTGCCGCCAACAGGCAGAACTCGGCCTGCGGCAGCGCCGCCGCCAGGGCACGGACCTCTTGTGCCGGATACAGGATGTCGGATGAGATCCCGACGACGAATGCGGGCACCTCGATGGCACTTGGCTCGACCTGGTAGCCGTCCATTGCCTCGATCAGTGTCAGATAGCTGTTGGCATCGAACCGTTCGACCAGCTTGATTCCCTGATACCGCAGGTACGACTGCGCGGCGTAGCCATCATCGGTGAGCTCACGTCCGAACCTGGTGTCGAAGTCGTCGGCACTGCGGTAGCTGCACATCGCGATCATCCGCGCCGTGGCGAGGCCCGATGTCGGAGGCTGCGCCGGGTCGTACCGGCCGCCGAGGAACCCATGATCCCCGATGATGGCGGCCCGTTGTGCCTCCGAGATGGCGAGTGCCCAGGCAGACTGGGCCGATCCAACACCGATCGGCACGATGGCATCCACCATCTCCGGGTACCGCTCTGCCCAACTCAGCGCCTGCATGCCACCCATGGAACCGCCGATCACCAGCTCCAGCCGCTCCACACCAAGGTGATCGAGTAGCTGTTTCTCGAGATCCACCATGTCGCCGATCGTGACGGCAGGGAAATCCGGTCCATACCGGGTCCCTCCGGGAGGAGCGTCCGCGGGACCCGTCGTCCCGTAACAGCTGCCGAGGACATTGACCGACACGATGAAGTCTCGATCCGGATCGAAGGCCCGGCCGGTTCCGAACATGCCGGCCCACCAGACGTCGGCATCGGCAGATCCGGTAAGGGCGTGACAGACCAGGATGGCCGAAGATGAGGGATGCCCCCATGTGCGGTAGGCAACGCGGACGCCGTTCAACCCCCCTCCTTGGGAGAGAGGGAACACTCCCTCGATCTCGAAGTAACGAGTGCTCTCGGAGATCACGTAGGTCATGTCGCTTCCCCTTGCAGCCCGGCCCTGACGAACGCCGCCTCGAAGTCGTCCTTGATGTCGTCAATATGCTCGATCCCTACCGACACGCGGATCAGGTCGTCGGTCACACCGGCCAGTCGCTGCTCCTCGGCATCCAACTGTTGATGTGTGGTCGATGCCGGGTGGATCACGAGTGTCTTGGCATCTCCGACGTTCGCCACGTGGGATGCAAGCTGCACACTGTCGATGAACTGCTGCGCGGCGGCAGAGCCTCCGTCGATCCCGAAGGCGAGCACGCCGCCGTATCCGTTACGAAGGATCCGCGTGGCATTCTCGTGATACGGATGGTCCGGCAGACCCGGGTAGTCGACCCAGGCGACCGACTTGTTGGCCTGAAGCCACTCCGCCAACTCGAGCGCGTTGTCGACATGGCGCTGCACCCGCAGCGACAGGGTTTCGACACCCTGGAGTAGCAGAAACGCGTTGAAGGGGCTCAATGCCGTGCCGATGTCACGAAGACCCTCCACGCGAGCACGGATGGCAAATGCAATGTTGCCGAAGGGGCCGTCGGGACCGAACACGTCGGTGAAGACGAGACCGTGGTACCCGGGGGCGGGCTCGGTGAACACGGGGAACCGACCGTTGCGCCAGTCGAAGTTCCCCGAGTCGACGATCACACCCCCGATGGAGTTGCCATGGCCGCCGATCCATTTGGTTGCCGATGACACCACGATGTCGACTCCATGATCGATCGGCCGGCACAGATACCCGGCTGCACCGAACGTGTTGTCGACGACGAGCGGCACACCTGCCGTGTGGGCGACATCGGCGAGAGCGGGTAGATCCGGGATGTTGAACCGAGGATTACCGATGGTCTCGGCATACAGCGCTTTCGTGTTGTCATCGATCAGAGCTGCAAACGCCTCTGGGTCGTCGCCGTCGACGAAACGGACGTCGATGCCGAGACGGGCCAGCGCCACCTTGAACTGGTTGTAGGTTCCACCGTAGAGGTAGCTGGTCGAGACGATGTTGTCGCCGGCACCGGCCAGCGTGGTCAGGGCAGTGAACTGTGCCGCCTGACCGGAAGCGGTGGCGACCGCAGCAATTCCTCCCTCCAGGGCGGCAATCCGCTTCTCGAATACATCTGTGGTCGGGTTCATGATTCGGGTGTAGATGTTGCCGAATTCCTCGAGGGCGAAGAGCCGGGCGCCGTGCGCCGAATCGTCGAAGGTATAGGACGTCGTCTGATAGATCGGAACCGCTCTGGCATGTGTGCCCGGGGCAGGTTCCTGCCCAGCATGAACCTGCAGGGTTTCGTATCGGTAACCGGTACTCATCTGCTCCCTCCTCAATTCTGGCCTAGGTTCAGGCTTTGGGAGCGGTGCCGGTGAACAAAAAGGTCCGCTCCCGTCGCCGGTGCGGAGCCTCGTTTTGCGTGGGTGGTTGCTTACGCGTCGACGTCGCACGGCTTGGGACAAGCCATGCAAATCATTCGGGCGATGGGGACAACCTTCATCTGGCGTGCGATCGTACACGACCCGGCCGCGCTCGTCAATGAACAAGACGGTCGCGACCGGTCAAGACGGGATGAACACCGTCAGGATCGCGGGCGTTTCGACGATCTCGCGACCTTGGGCCGGGGGCTTGCCGGGTCGGGCCGGCCGGTGTCGTGTTGTGTGGGCTCCGGTCAGGCGATCGTCACACCGGCATCCAGGTAGACGTCCTGAATCGCGTTGAGCAGCTCCACACCCTCGGCCATCGGACGCTGAAACGCCTTACGCCCACTGATCAAACCAGACCCGCCGGCCCGCTTGTTGATAACCGCGGTACGCACCGCCTGCTCGAAATCACCGGCACCCGAAGACGCCCCACCCGAGTTGATCAAACCAATCCGACCCATATAACAATTCGCAACCTGCCATCTCGTGAGATCGATCGGATGATCGGTAGTCAACTCCTCATACACCCTGGGATGCGTCTTACCGAAACCGACAGCCAGGTAACCCCCATTGGACTCAGGCTGCTTCTGCTTGATGAT
>JAADGS010000070.1 GCA_013152275.1 Actinomycetota bacterium
GTGCGACTCAACGTCGCCCGGCGTCCGCTGCGGGTCCTGCTGCTGGGAGTCGGCACCGCCCTCGCTGCCGCGATCTACGTCGCATCGACCCTGATCGCCAGCGCATCGGCGACCGCGGTGGTCCGGGTCTTCGACGAGCTGGCCGCGACTCGCGTCCAGGTCGACCTGCCCGTCGACTCTCGCCGGCATTCCGCCCCGGACGAGGCCGTCATCGAGCAGATACGCCGACTTCCCGACGTCGTCGACGCGGCCACCGTGTGGTTTTCCGACTCGACGCCGCTCACGTCGGTTCGCCGGCCCTGGCTCGGAGTCGACCGCCAGGTTCGCGTCTTTCGCTATTGGGGAGACACCGGCGTCATCGGTCTGAAGATCGACGGCTCGAATCCCGAACCGGCCGTCGGAACGAACGAGATCCTCATCGGGGCAGGTCTGCGGGGGCGACTCGGCATCGATGTCGGCGACGACCTCGAGTTGAACGGACGGCCTGTCCGCGTCGTGGGAGTGATCACCGAGTCGCCGCAGCTCACCGATCTGCTGCTTGGCGTGCTTTCCGTCGAACCGGAGCCGAACTCGGCAGAGTCCGAGGGAGGGAAACTCGTCGTGCAGGTGCGTCTGGGAACCGCCCCGGCCGTCGCCGAGGTCCTCCCCTGGATTCTGGTCCCCGGCGCACCCGAGGTGGTGCTGGTGCGATACCCGCCGGAAGCAACACGGCTTCGCAACGCCGTAGTCACCAAGGTCGACGCTCTCGCCGCCGCCATCGCCGCCGCCATCTTGATCGCGAACGGCCTGGGAGTGGGAGCTGCGGCGATCGCGTCGGTCATGGAGCGCTACCGGGATATCGGGTTGCGTCGAGCGCTCGGCGCCTCTCGTGGCGGGATTGCCGCCATGGTCGCCGCAGAACTCGCCGCGATCGCTCTCGTCGCCGTCCTGGGCGGGTGGGCGGTCGGAGTCACCGCCGCCTGGGTGTATGACATCGGTCGCGGGCTTCCGTTCGTGTACCCAGGTGCAATCGTCGGGCTCGGTGTCGGGACGGCGTTCATCGCCACCGTACTCGCCGCCGTCCCCGCGGCGGCGAAGGCAAGCCGGATCGAACCTGTGGAGGCCCTTCGGTCCACGTGACTCTCGCACCGCCGCCGGGCCGCCGCGTGTAGGTTGACCGTATGGACTTCTCCGAGCTTCGGCGCTTCGTCTTCCCTGCCCACGAGAGAGGTGAGTATCAGGCGGCCCTCGACGCCATCGAGCGCTACGAGACGACCGATCCCGACGAGATCGTCGACGTCGCCTTCTGGCATGTGTGTCTGCTGTCGCTACTCGGGCGAACCGATGCGGCGTGTGCCGAGTTCGCCCGCACACTGGACGGGGGGCTCTGGTGGAGCGAGCGGATGATCGCCGATCACGACCTCGACGCGGTGCGCGACGATCCGAAGTGGCAGCGGCTGGCCGCCGTCAGCATCGCACGAGAGTCACAGGCATCGGCCGGACCGTTCAGACCACTCGACATTCGGCCGGACGGCGAGCTCGTGGGGACGCTGGTGCTGCTGCACGGGTTCGGATGGCGTCCGCACTCGATCCTCGACCGGTACCGGCCGGCACTCGGCTGGGGCTATCGACTGATCGCCCTCCACGGCACCGTGCCCGTCGCCGCGGGACAGTTCGCCTGGCCCGCCGACGATGCCGAAGCCGTCGTGATCTCGCAGCTTCACGACGTCGGTACTCCGGAACACCCCGTCCTCTCCGGGTTCTCCCAGGGTGCGGGCATCGCCGGTCATCTCGCCTGGTCGGGCCGGGTCGACGCCGTCGGTGTCTTCCTGGTGGCACCATCCTTCGGGCCCCGTGGCATCCCGACCCCGGATTCGGTGACCCGTCGCATCCCCACCGTCATCCTCGCCGGGGACGAGGATCGTCGCATCGACAAGATCCGCCGGGCCGTAGCGAATCTCGAAGCCTCCACGGTTCCGGTCCGGTACGACGAGCGTCCCGGCCTCGGCCACGACTGGCCCGACGACTTCGCCGAGACCCTCGAGGCGACGCTGCGCCGGCTACAGGATTCCCGCTGACGGGGCACTGCCACGGCCATGGCCCGGCCGCCCGTCTCGCAACGACCCGACGCTCCCCGGTCTCCGGTACCCTGCGACCCGTGGACACGAAGACCCTCTCACGCAGGCCGGCGCTGCCTATCCGGCCGTGGCGCAGGCATGTCACCGGCGAGACGATTGCCACCGGTGCCGCCGGGGCGGTGTTGGGCGGCGCGACGCTGGCACCGATCGGCCTCGGTGTGCCGGGGGCGATCATCGGTGGCCTGAACGGCATGATCTCCGGGAAGCGCCGCATCTACGACTGGCATCGTCCGTCGGGATGGGCGGCGTTCGTCCTCGATTCGACGTGGGGCCTCATCGGCTCCGGCGCCGGCCTCGGGGTGCACGCGTTGCAGCAGCTCCGCCGGGACAGGGGCGGGTACCGGGCCGACCTCAGCGCCCGCAAGGGCCGTCATGTGTACGAGACGGGGGTGACGATGCGCAAGGGGTTCACGATGGCCGCGGGCAACACGGTCACGAACCTCGGCAAGGGCCAGGCCCGGATAGACCTGCTGGAGCGCCACGAGATGCTGCACGTGTGGCAGTCCCGCCTGCTCGGTCCGCTGTTCCCTGCGATCTATGGACTCTGGATGATCGGTGGCGCCGCGGTGGGCACCGCCCTGGCACTGGGGCGTGGAGAGGATCTGCGACGGACGGTCGACACGATCGCCTACTACGACAACCCGTTCGAGTACTGGGCGTACCGCCGCCAGGGCCTCTGGCCTCCACCAAACACGCACCCGCGGTACGTCTGGAGCGGTCGCAAACGTCCACCGGTGACGCCCGTCTAGCGCACCGGCACCATCCGGAAGATCGTTCCGTCGCGGGTCACGACGAGCAGTTCGCCGTCCCCGTCGAGGCCGAACGAAGTGACGTTCCCGATCGACTCGGCCCACTGCCGCTCGTCGGTCGCCACCCCGTCCTCGTACCGGAAGCTTCGGATCCACCCCGAGCAGTAATCCGAGTAGAAGTAGTCGCCGGCGAGTTCGGGGATCGCGATGCCCCGATACACATACCCGCCGGTGATCGAACAGCCCTGCGAATGGTCGTACTGGAGCACCGGCAACGTCAGCCCTTCGGTATCACATCCCTTGGACGGCCTGTAACAGTGGTCCCCTTCGACGACCGGCCATCCGTAGTTCAACCCGGCCGCGTTCGCCGGCGCCACATCGACCTCTTCGTACTTCTCCTGACCGACGTCGGCGATGTAGAGCAGCCCACCGTCGAACGAGAATCGCCACGGGTTCCGGAGCCCGTACGCCCACACCTCCGGCGCACCGCCACCGTGGACGAACGGGTTGTCGGGCGGGATGACGTAGCGGTCCTCAGGAGTCACGTCGAGCCGAAGCAGCGTCGCCAGCAGCGTGTCGGGGCGCTGGCCGTTGCCGAACTTGTCCCCCGCAGCTCCCCCATCGCCCAACCCCACGTACAGGTATCCGTCCGGTCCGAAGGCCACCATGCCACCGTTGTGGTTCGACGCCGGCTGAGGGATCTCGAGCAGCACCGCCGCGGAAGCAGGATCGAGAACCTCTCCGGCGAGCCGATACGAGGCCACGACCGTCTTGCCGCCGGAACCGGTGTAGTCGACGAACACACGAGGATCGTCCGGGTAGTTCGGGTGGAACGCCATGCCGAGCAGACCCCGCTCGTTGCCCTTCCGATCGACGACGTCCCGGATGTCCAGGAACAGGGTCTTCTCGTCACCGTCGAGCATCCAGACCCGACCGGCCTGCTCGACGACGAACAAACGTGGATCTCCGGGAGACGCCGTGGCGAACAAGGGGTCGACCAGGCCCGTCGCGACGGCTTCGAAGCCGACTCCTTGGAGCGGTGGCAGAGTGGTGGTCGTCGTCGACGTCGGAGCGGTCGGGGTGGTCGTGATTGTCGTGGTCGTCGTCGAGACCGGGGAGGCCGTCGTCGTAGATGCCGTCGTCGTCACGGTCTCGGGAACGGTTGTGGAAACCGGTTCCGAACCCGGAGAGCACGCGGCAACGAGCAGAAACCCGGCGATGACCACACGGCGCATGCAGGCACCCTATCGTTGGAGTAGATGTTGCGCATCCGAGAGGAGCGGTCATGAAGTGGGACGACACCATCGACGGAAAGCACCTCCACCCCGAGAGCCTCATGATGAGCTACGGCTACAAGCCGGAGTGGTCCGAAGGCGCAATCAAGAGCCCGATCTTCCAGACCTCGACGTTCGCATTCGAGAGCGCGGAGGAGGGAAAGGCGTTCTTCGAAGTCGCCACCGGCAAGCGCCCGCCGGAGCCGGGAGAGAAAGTCGGGCTGATCTACAGCCGCCTCAACAATCCGGACCTGGAGATCGCGGAGGACCGGCTCTGCCTGTGGGACGGCAGCGAAGACGCACTCCTGTTCAAGAGCGGCATGGCGGCCATCGCCACCACGCTGTTCACCTACCTTCGTCCGGGAGATCTCATCCTGCACAGCGAACCGCTGTATGGCGGCACCGACCACCTCGTGAACAGCGTGCTCCCCGAGTTCGGCATCGGATCGATCGGATTCTTCCCCGACGAGACCCACGAGGAGATCCGGCGCCGGGTGACCGAGTCCGGGAACCGCCTCGGCATGATCTTCATCGAGACCCCGGCGAATCCGACGAACGCGCTCTTCGACATCCAGGAGTGCGCAACGGTCGCCAACGCAACATCGACACCGGAACGCCCCGTGCCCCTCGTCGTCGACAACACGTTCCTCGGTCCGCTGTTCCAAAGGCCGCTCGATCACGGTGCAGATCTGGTGATCTACAGTGCGACCAAGTACCTGGGTGGTCATAGCGATCTGATCGCGGGAGCCGTGCTCGGCTCGAAAGCCCTCATCGGCCCCGTCCGGGGGATGCGCACGTACCTGGGAACACATTCCGGACCATGGAACGGCTGGTTGCTCATGCGCAGCCTGGAGACACTGTCGCTGCGCATGCACAGGGAGGCCGACACGGCGCGTGAGGTTGCCGACTTCCTCCGCTCGCATCCGAAGGTGAACTACGTCAACTATCTCGGGTACCTGGAGCCCGGGGATCCCCAGCACGACATCTTCGTCAAACAGTGTCTGGGCGCCGGTGCGATGATCTCCTTCGAGGTACAGGGCGGCGAGCAGGGAGCGTTCCGGTTCCTGAACGCTCTCAAGCTGATCCACCTCGCGGTCAGTCTGGGCAGCAACGAATCACTGGCGGAACATCCGGGTGCGATGACGCATGCCGGCGTGCCGGACGTGGACAAGAAACGGTACGGAATCACCGATGGGCTGGTTCGCGTCTCGGTGGGAGTCGAGCATCCCGATGATCTGATCCTCGACCTGTCGCAGGCGCTCGACACCGTCTGACCCGACAGGGATGGTCGCCGCACGCGCACCCTCCTCACCGCTAGCCTGCCATTGCCGAGCACAGGAGAGGGAATGGCAGCGTTGACTCCCGCGTACGAAGGTCTCCCAGACAAGGAGTACCGGCGCAGGATCAGAGCCTGGACCCTCTACGACTGGGCAAACTCTGCGTTCGCCACGACGATTCTCGCCGCAGTGCTGCCCGCCTACTACAGCTCCGTCGCGGGAGCGACCCTCCCGAGCGCGGCAGTCGCCACCGCGTATTGGACGACGACCCTCAGCATCTCGCTGATCATCGTCGCCTTTCTGTCCCCCGTGCTCGGCACGATCGCCGATGTGATGCGGGGCAAGAAGAAGTTCCTTTCGATCTTCGTCGGCATGGGCGTCGTCGGCACGGGGCTTCTGGTCCTCGTCACCACCGGCGATTGGGTCCTCGCATCGGTGTTCTTCATCCTCGGACGGGTCGGATTCGCCGGCGCCAACGTCTTCTACGACGCCTTGCTGCCACATGTTGCCCGTCCCGAAGACCAGGACGTGGTCTCGACACGTGGCTATGCGATCGGCTACCTGGGAGGCGGACTGCTGCTCGCCGTGAACGTGGTCATGATCTTCGTGCTCGGCCCGGGAATCGGGGCCCGGCTTTCGTTCGTCTCCGTGGCGATCTGGTGGGCGATCTTCTCGATTCCGTTGTTCCGCCGCGTCCCCGAGCCGCCTGCGGCCTCTGCTCCGCACGAGCGGGGAACGAGCATCATCACGGCCAGCCTGAAACGCCTCGGTACGACATTCCAGCACCTTCGCAAGTACCGTCATCTCTTCCGATTCTTGATCGCGTTCCTCATCTACAACGACGGGATCGGAACGATCATCAGTGTCGCCGTGATCTACGGGACCGAGCTGGGATTCAAAACCACCGAGTTGGTCCTCGCCATCCTGCTCGTGCAATTCGTGGGTATCCCCTTCAGTTTGATCTTCGGCCGGATCCCCGGCCGCAAGGATGCCAACCGGGCCATCTACCTGGCCTTCATCGTGTTCAACATCGTGGCCCTTCCGCTCGTCGGTGCCATCGGCGCAAGAGTTCTCCCCGCCGACACGACCGGAGCCCCTCCCGCCCCCTACGAGACCGTCGGTACTGCACTGGGAGAGGGAAGCTACGGGATCGATGCGATCACCTTCGACGGGAGCTGGACCGAGATACCCGTCGAGACGGTTGCGGATGCGACGCATGGACTCACCAGGGTCGCCGAGACTGCGGCACCGATCCTGCTGCTCATCGGCCTGATCGCTCTCGCCGCGGCATGGGTGCTGGGCATCAGACGACGAAGGAATCCGACCTCCAGCCTCTGGACCGTTCTCACTCCGTTGCTCACCGGGATCGCCGCGCTGCTCATCGCCGCCCTCGCCGAGCTTCTGATACTGACGGCCTCGAATCCGATCCCCTACTCGGCCGCCGCAGACTCCTCATCGACGGCAACGTTCACCTTCAACGGCCGGCGGGTCGAGATCATCCACAGCACAGGGCCCGATCTGGGAGTTTGGGTCGTGTCGATGGACGGGCGACCGCTCATCGAAGACGGTGAGCCGGTCACCATCGACGCCACGACCCCCACGACGCGATACGGGGCGCAGGTGACCATCGACGCGGGCACTCCCGGGACGCACGAACTCACACTCCAAGCGTCCGGCGACGGGCGACTCGCCATCGGAGAGATCAAGGTCCTTGCCCCGCTGCGGACCAGCAACCTCGGCGTCATCCTCGGTCTGATCCTCGTGGTCGAGATCCTCGGTCTCGCCCTCTCTGCCCTATTCGGCAAGACCTTGTTCTCGAAGCTCGCAGATGCGATGACCACGAAGCGGGCGATCATCCTTGCGATCGGTGCATACGCGATCATCGCCGTGTGGGGTTTCTTCCTCGACGCCATCTTCGAGTTCTGGTTCCTCGCATGGATGGTTGCAGTGGTACAGGGCGGAAGTCAGGCCCTCAGTCGAAGCATGTACGCATCGATGTCACCCGCCTATGAGAGCGGCGAGTTCTTCGGGTTCTTCTCGGTCATGTCGAAGTTCTCTTCGATCCTCGGCCCGGTCATCTTCGCCGGTGCCGTCGCCCTCACCGGAAGCAGCCGACCCGCGGTCCTGAGCCTCGTGGTGTTCTTCATCGTCGGCATCGCAATCCTCAAAACCGTCGACGTCGACGAAGGACACAGGATCGCCGTGGAGGCCGATGCCGCGATCGAGCGGGGCACGGCGGACGCCTGACCGATGGGAGGGAACCGATGTGACGAACCGCCGTTGCTCGGCGGACTCCTAACCTGTGGTCGAAAGGAGCTGCCGTGACACCCGACAAGGACACCAACGAAACATCTTCATCGCCGCAGCCGGATACGGAACCGGCCCCATCGCAGACCGAGCCGGTCGTACCGGAGGAGCAACCGGCCCAGAAGAAGGTCTACGTCGGTGCAGGAGTGTCGTGGCCGATCATCTTCGGCGCCCTGTTGATCGTGATCGTCGCCGTCCTTGCAGCCCTCAATACGGCTGCGGTTCCTCTCGACCTGATCTTCTGGAAGGGCGAGGTTCCCCTCATTTCGATCATCCTCGGTGTCGCCGCCATCACGGTGATCATCGATGAACTGGCCGGCCTGATCTTTCGACTGCGCCGTCGCCGCCGGCTGCGTCGGAAGGACAAACTGAAGAAGCTCGAGAAGGGGACACGATGAGGCGGCTGATCGTCGTCGGTGGCGATGCCGCCGGAATGTCCGGAGCGAGCCAGGCGCGGCGGATGGATCCCGACCTCGACATCGTCGTTTTCGAGCGAACACACTGGGTGAGCTATGCGGCATGTGGCATCCCCTACTACGTAGGCGGCGATGTCCAAGAGTTGCGACGACTCCAAGCCCGGACACCGGAGCAGTTCGCCAAGATGAGCATCGACGTCCGGCTCCGCCACGAAGTCACGGCGATCGACACTTCTGCCAAGACCGTCCAAGTACGCGAGCTCGAGGCCGGCACGGACGGCATGTTCGCGTACGACCTGCTGCTGTATGCGACCGGGACAAGGCCTCTGCTTCCACCGATCCAAGGCCTGGATCTCGAAGGCGTCCATCAAGCCCGCACGCTCGACGACGCCCGATGTCTCCGGTCCGCGCTCGAGGCACAACCTCGTAATGCAGCCGTGATCGGGGGTGGGTACATCGGACTCGAGCTCGCGGAGGCGTTCCACAACCTGCACATACCGGTCACCATCTTCGAGATGGCCCCGACGCTTCTCTCACGCACGATGGACCCCGAGATGGGAGAGCTCGTCGCGTCCCAGGTGCGGGCGCTCGGCATCGAGATCCACACCGACACCCGAGTGGACGCCGTGATCGGAGACAATGGCCGCGCCGTCGGCGTCGAGGCGGCGGGAACGACCTATCCGGCCGACATCGTCGTACTCGGCCTCGGCTCGGTACCGAACGCCGCACTGGCCGACGCATCGGGTATTGCGCTCGGTCCCACGGGCGCCGTGGCCGTCGATGATCACCAGCGGACCGGCGCCGACGGCGTCTACGCGGCGGGCGACTGCGCGGAGGCAATCCACCGGGTCACCGGCGCACCGGTGAATCTTCATCTCGGCACGGTCGCGAACAAACAGGGCCGTGTTGCCGGTACCAACCTGGGAGGCGGCGACGCGGCATTCCCCGGCGTTCTCGGAACGGCCATCACGAAAGTGGCCGACATCGAGATCGCCAGAACGGGTCTCACACTCGCAGAGGCAGCCGATGCGGGCATCGATGCGGTGGCCGCAGGGTTGCGCAGCGCAACGGCAGCAGGGTATTGGCCGGCGTCGACCCCCATGAGGATTCGCACGGTGGTCGAACGCCTTTCAGGAAGACTGCTCGGTGCCCAGATCGTGGGAGGTCCCGGTGCCGGCAAGCGCATCGACACCTTCGCCACGGCCCTGTGGGTCGGGATGACCGCCGATGAGCTCGAGTACGTCGATCTGTCCTACTCACCGCCGTTCTCAGGCGTGTGGGAACCTGCCAACGTCGCGGCGCGCAAAGCTCGTCAAGCCGCCACGAGACCGTAGCTCAGATCGGAAGGACACCGATGAGCCGGCCATCGTGATCCACGATCGGGACCGGTGCTCCGTCGAAGAACGAGCCCAGGTCGCTTGCAGCATCGACGGGATCGTCGACGGAGAGGAACACGGGCTCTTCCATCACGTCCTGTACGGTCGCTCCCTCTGCGGCGTCACGAGCGGTCTCGAGGCGAAACAGGCCGACGAGACTGCCATGTGCCGCAACGGGGACGACGGAGGGACCGCCGAGTTTCACCGCCTCGGCGACGGACAGCCACGGTGCAATTGCCGTTGCCGGCTCCGCGGCATGGAAGCAACGCCGGGGGGAGCTGCGCACGACGACGATCCCCCCGGGTGCCGCGTGGATCAGTTGGCGGCCAGGCCCGAAGAACTGCCGTTGCAGCCACGAGCCCCCGGGGGCTCCCAGCACGAGCAGCGCCCCATCGTCCAGGGTCGACAGCAACCCACCGGCACTGGTGACCTGCTCCAGGCGGCGTTCGAGTGCGGGCACGTGCTCACCGATCCTGTCGAGATTCTCCCGGATGGAGACATCCTCGACCGCGTTGCGGGTGGCCGAGACCAACGATCCCGGAACGCCGAGCGCCACGGCAACCTGTTGGGCCACCCTTCCCGCGAGCAGCGAGTGCGGCCCTCCACCGACGGCGGCCATCACAGAGGTCACTTGTTTGACGTCGAACTGGTTGGAGGCGACGGAGTCGACGAGGTCGAACGACGTCAGCCGACGTTGCACGACGAGATCCGCCCTGGCCTCGATGCACTTCTCTCGCAGGTTCCCCTCTGCGAACACCGGCTTTCCGAGAATTCCCGCGAGCTCCTCGCAGCCGTCGCCACGCGTCCACAGCACCGTCCACAACTCCGGCCCGTTGCTCCGCGCCTCGCCGGGATGCCGCCGATGCCCCATCATTCGATCCGTCTGTGCTGCACGTACCCTGATCCTATCCTGATCGTGTCTGGACGGAGTTTCAGGTCCAGAACTCTCTGAGGGCATCGTTGACCCGTTCGGGGGCTTCCACCGGCGTCAGGTGTCCCGCTCCGGGCACCGTGACCAACGTGGACCCCGGGATCAGCTCCGCCATGGCCTCGGCGACCGTCGGTGGCGTCGGCTGATCCTCCTGACCGACCAGCACCAGGGTCGGGACGGTGATGGTCGCGAGGATGCCGGTACGGTCGGGTCTGCGAGCCATGCCTTCGAGCGCAGCCACGACCGTCTCGGGAGCGGTCGACTCGATCATGCCTCGCAGCCGCGCCCGCGCAACGACCGAGGCGTCCAGGGCAAGCAATCTGTCGATCAGGCCATCGACCAATGCACCCATACCCTTGTCTGCGACCTGCTCGGCCATGAGTCTTCGCCCCGCTCTTCCTTCCTCACTGTCCTCACCCGATCTCGTGTCGAACAACGACAGCGAACGGATCACCTGCGGATGTCGCTCCCACAGCGCAAGCGCCGCGTATCCACCCATGGACAGGGCGACGACGTCGGCCTGGCGATCACCGATGAATTCGGCAAGGTCGTCTGCGATCCGACTCATCGTCAGGACCCGATCACGCAACGGATCAGACCTGCCGAACCCGGGGAGATCGAGGGCGACGCATCGCCGCACCGGCGACAACGCCTCCACCTGATCCAGCCACATCCGGTGATCGAGAGGAAACCCGTGAACGAACACCGCAAGGGGACCCTGCCCTCGCTCATGGAAGGCGATCGATTGCCCTCCGATGTCTCGATACTGCATACGACCACACTACTGTCACCCCCGACTCGTACCATCTCGACCATGAGAAAACTCCTCGCGGCAATCCTGCTGGTGCTGACGGCGTGCTCTGCACAGCAGGGGACAACCGTCCTTCGCGTCATCGACGGTGACACATTGATCGTTCGACGAGGGGGAGAGAAGATCAGGGTCCGGCTGATCGGCATCAATGCCCCGGAGCACGACGAGTGCTACGGATCTCAGGCCACCCAGGCACTTCGTCACCTTGTCGATGGGCGAACGGTGACGCTGGTCACCGACACCGAAGCATCCGACCAATACGGTCGGCTCCTCGCGTACGTCTATGTGGATGGGAAACTCGCCAATCAAAGCCTCGTGGAGGACGGCTTCGCCCTGGCTCGACCCTATCCGCCCAACACCTCCCTTCAACCTGACCTCGATCGGGCGATGCAGCGTGCCAGAAGGGAGCGTGCCGGCATGTGGGCCCCTTCGGCCTGCGGGTCGAAACCGTCGGCGATCGTCGATATCGGCCGCATCTCCTTCAACCCTCCGGGCCCCGACGGCCAACACCTCGACCAGGAGACCGTGACACTCCGCAACAACCAGGAGTCCCCGATCGACCTCTCGGGATGGACGCTCAGAGACGGTTCCAGCGTTCACCGGTTCGTATTCCCCGCCGGGTTCGAGCTTCTTCCGGGCACCGGCGTCACCGTCCACACGGGTTGTGGGCGAGACGGCTCCGAAGACCTCCACTGGTGTGCCGACGGCCCCATCTGGAACAACGAAGGGGACATCGTCATGCTATTCGACGATTCGGGAGCACTTGTCTCTTCTATCACGTATTCTCCTCGGTAGACACAGATCGATAGACACAGAGAGGAGAAGGGTATGGGATTCGCAGACACGCTCAAGGGCCTGTTTGGCAAGGCGAAAGAGCAGGCCGTCGAGGCCGCGGACAAGGCGAAGGAAATGGCCGAAGACCTCAGTGAGAAGGCCGCACCGATGGTGGACAAGGCGAAGGAAATGGCCGAAGACTTCGGTGAGAAGGCCGCGCCGATGGTGGACAAGGCCAAAGACGTCGCCGCGGAGGCCTTCGACAAGGCGAAAGACGTCGCCGGAGAGGTTCGGGAGAAGGTCGAAGACAAGATGGACGAGCTGCGCGGTGCCGAAGAAGGCACACCTGCAGAAGAAGCCGCCGGCGGCACGGAAGGCACCGTCGAAGGCTGAGCACCTTCACGAAGAGGGGTGCACGGTCGTGCACCCCTCTTCGTCAGACGAGCCAGCGCTCGGCGACCGTCTTCATCTCCATGAACAGGCGCAGATAGTCGGGGCCCCCCGCCTTCGCGTTCGAGCCGGACATGTTGAAACCACCGAACGGCTGAACTCCGACCAGGGCACCGGTGATCTTGCGATTGATGTACAGGTTCCCCACGTGGAACTCCTGCCGTGCACGCTCGATGCGGTCCCGCCGCGCCGAGAACAACCCCCCGGTCAGGCCATACTGCGTGCCGTTGAAGATCTCGACGGCATGGTCGAAGTCCCTGGCACGAAGAACCGACATCACCGGTCCGAAAATCTCATGCTGTGCAATGTATGCATCCGGAGCAACGTCCGCGAATACGGTCGGCCGGATGTAGTAGCCGCCGTCGAGATCCACAGGATCCCCACCTGTCAGCAGCTTGGCTTCGCCTCGGCCCCGTTCGATGTCGGCGAGGATGTTTCGCTGCTGGACGGCACTGATCACCGCATTGACCTGCACGTTGTCTTCTGCAGGGCCCACAGGCAGGGCCGATGTGGCTTCGACGACCCTGTCGAGTATCGCGTCGTAGACGTCATCGACCACGATCAGTCTCGACAACGCCGAACACTTCTGGCCTTGGAACCCGTAGGCGCTGACGACGGCGGCGGCGGCAGCCGCATCGAGATCGGCCGTCTCGTCGACGACAAGTGCATCCTTTCCGCCCATCTCCATGTAGGCCCTCTTGAGCCAGGGCTGACCTTCGTGCACGACGGCGGCCCGTTCGGCGATCCGCAGCCCCACCTCCATGGATCCCGTGAAGTTGATGAAGCGAGTTCTCGGGTGGTCGACCAGAACATCGCCGATTTCGCTCCCGGCTCCGGGCAGGAAGTTGATGACGCCCGGAGGAAAACCTGCATCCTCGACGGCCTGCATGAACATCGCCGCCACGACAGGTGTCGTCGACGCCGGCTTGACCACGACCGTGTTCCCGGCGGCGACCGGCCCGGCGGCCATTCCGGCCAGGATGGCAAGTGGGAAGTTCCACGGTGGGATCACAACGCCTGCACCGATCGGAACCAGATGGGACTCGTTCTCCTCTCCAGGGTAGGAGAACACGGGAAGGGGCCTCGAGAACTCGATGGCCTGCCGTGCGTAGTACTCGCAGAAGTCGATCGCCTCGGCGACATCGGCCTCGGCCTCCAGCCAGTTCTTCGATGCCTCCAGAGTCTCCCACGCCGAGATCTCATACTTACGATCGCGAAGAATCGCCGCGAGCTTGACCAGGTGCCGGCCCCGTTCATCGGCGCCGAGTCGTGACCATGAGGCATAGGCGTCCCACGCGGCGAGCAGCGCACGCTCGGCAGCCTCGGTATCGGCCATCGAAACCGTGCCGATGACCTCGTCGGGATGGGCAGGGTTCAGGCTCTCGATCTCTCGATCGGTCACCACCTTCTCACCGCCGATCACCAACGGGTGGTGCGTGAATCGACCTCGAACGCCTCGAAGGGCCTCCTGGTACGCGGCCGCGTTGTCTGGATCGGAGAAATCTGAATACGGCTCATTCACGTACGGCTCGAACAATGCGCCTCCTTTTTCGGCACCCCCAGCCTATCGCGATTGCCACGGGACTCATGTGTGCAGGTAGGTTTGATTCTGCTCCATCATGAACGATCCAATCGAAGTTCTGAACACCGCGGCGAGAGATGAATGGGCGGACCCACTGGGGACCGCCGCGGCCATCGCAGAGGCGGTTCGCTCCCTCGTCGACCAGAACTGGACCGAGGGGCTCGCCGCGGTACAACAACTGCGGCGGCGACGGATGGACAGCCCGCTGGTACTCGCTGTCACGGACCCCGCATTGGATCCGGATCCGGAGCGCGTGAAAGCCGGCCTCGGCGAGGTCGAACGCAAGATTCGAGACACATCCTGGACCCAGGAACTCGGCCTTCGCCTCGCTCACCACGCTTCGCTCGGAGTTCTGTCGCTCGGCGATGCCACGTTGTCGATCCTCGAAGTCGTAGCTTTCAGAAGCTCACAGGAAACGGACCTCTTCGTCGACAGATCGTCCATCGCTCGCGGGCTCGGCTACCTGCGACTTCCGATCGTGGTCGCTCCTCCAGAGGAGGCTGCCGCGGTCCTGATTCCCGTGGCGGCGCGATTCCGGAATCGAATCTGGACGACCGCTCGAGCTGCAGACATCGCTCTCCGAGCAGAGGCGAGGGCGACGCGTATCGTGCCCGTCGTCCATCCTCTGGCCGTACTCTCCCCGCTCGCACGGACCGTGTACCGGCCGGCGGCGACCCTCATCGATGTGGAGATCTGAAGTTCGCTGCGCTCTGGCGGCCTGCCGGGCCCGACCTCTCACAGGTGGTCGACGACGTACTCGATGCTGGCGAGAAGTCGCTCGACGTCGGCAGGATCCGTCGCCGGCCACACGCCGATGCGCAGTTGATTCCTGCCGAGCTTGCGATACGCCTCCGTGTCGAGGATGCCGTTGCTGCGCAGCGCCTCCGACACGGCGGCCACATCCACCGTGAAGTCGATCGTCACGGTCACCGGTGACCGCATCGCCCGGTCCTCGACGAACGCCGAGGCGTAGGGAACCTGCTCGGCCCACTCGTACACCCGCGATGACATGGCGCGGCAGCGCTCGACCGCCCAGGAGAGGCCTCCCTGTTCGATCATCCAGCCGATCTGCGCCTCGAGCAGGAACAACGTGATCAGACCCGGTGTGTTGAGCGTCTGGTCCAGTCTGGAGTTGCGAAGCGCGCTCTCCAGATTCAGTGACGGCGGTATGGCTCTACCCGATGCCGAGATCCGTTCGATTCGATCGATGGCGGCGGGAGAGAGCAACGCGATCCAGAGTCCTCCATCGGCACCGAACGCCTTCTGCGGAGAGAAGTAGTACACATCGACCGCCCGCATGTCCACCGGGAGCGCTCCCGCAGCGGACGTGGCGTCGACCGCGACGATGCCGGACCCCGGGCGCAGCAGGGGCATCGTGACGCCGGTCGATGTTTCGTTGTGTGTCAGCGCGTAGAAATCGACCTCCGGATTCGGCTCCGGAACCGGATGGGTGCCGGGAGGCGACTCGATCACCTGGGGGGGCTCGAGATGGGGCATCCCCGCGACGACCGAAGCGAACCGTGCACTGAACGCCCCGAAGTCGAGGTGCTGGCTTCGTCGCTCGATCAGCCCGAATGCGGCCGCATCCCAGAATGCCGTTGCTCCTCCGTTTCCGAGCACGACCTCGTACCCGCCGGGAGTCGAGAAGAGCTCGGCCAGGCCGGAGCGGATGCGATGCACGACATCGCGGACTCCGGGCTGCCGATGCGACGTGCCCACGTAACGTGCGCCGATCTCGACGAGCGCATCGAGGGCTTCCGGGCGAACCTTGGTCGGGCCCGACCCGAACCTCCCGTCGGAAGGCAATAGATGGCTTGGAATCCGGATGTTCACGGCATACTCACTAAAGTCTCGGGGAGTCGTCAAACATAGCGGAACATGGGCAGGATATCTCAACGCATCGGATCAATTGCAGAGTCGAAGACCTTGGCCGTCAGCGCGAAAGCGAAGGCGTTGCGAGGAGCGGGACACGCCGTCATCGGTTTTGGAGCCGGCGAGCCCGATTTTCCCACGCCGCCGTACATCGTGGAGGCGGCAGCCAAAGCCTGCACCGTCCAGGCATATCACAAGTACTCGCCCGCCGCGGGACTCCCGGAACTTCGAGAGGCGGTCGCCGACAAGACCACCAGGGACGCGGGATTCCCGGTCACGGCCGGCCAGGTACTCATCACGAACGGAGCCAAGCACGCCGTCTTTGCGACCATGGCGACGTTGCTCGATCCGGGCGACGAAGTCCTGCTGCCTTCCCCCTACTGGGTCACCTACCCCGAAGCGATCAAGCTCGCAGGAGGGATCACCGTCCCCGTCGCGGCCGATGTCGAAAGCGGGTTTCGCGTCGACATCGACTCGCTCGAGGCGGCGTGGACGCCGAGAACGAAAGCGCTCCTGTTCATCTCCCCTTCGAACCCGACGGGCGCGGTGTACCCGCCGGAGGAGGTCGAGGCGATCGGTCGCTGGGCGGCCGAGAAGGGCATCTGGGTCGTGAGCGACGACATCTACGAGCACCTCGTGTACGGAGACGCCGAGTACCGGTCGATGCCCGGAGTCGTGCCCGCCCTCCGAGACAGGGCCGTGATCATCAATGGTGTGGCGAAGGCCTATGCCATGACCGGATGGCGGGTGGGATGGATGGTCGGACCTCCCGACGTCATCGCGGCGGCATCCAACCTGCAGTCGCACTCGACTTCGAACGTGTGCAACATCGCACAAGCCGCGGCCCTCGCTGCGCTACGGGGAGGCCTCGAGCCTGTCGTTGCGATGCGCGAAGCGTTCGACCGGCGCCGCCGCACGATGTACCGGATCCTTCGAGACATCCCAGGGATCCGTGTCCGGGAACCGGAAGGTGCGTTCTACGCCTTCCCGTCCCTCGAAGCCTTCTTGCACCGGCCCATCGGTGGACGGGTGTCGGCCACGACCGCCGAACTTGCAGAAGTCGTCCTCGAGGAGGCGCTCGTGGCGTTCGTCCCCGGCGAAGCCTTCGGTGCACCCGGATACGGCCGCTTCTCCTACGCCCTCGGGGATGAAGACCTGAACGAGGGCCTTCGCCGCCTGACCGAGCTTCTCACCGGCTGAGCCAGACACCAACACGTTTACACTCCCGCCAAGGAGGAGTGAATGACGGGCGCGACTGCCAAGGCGATGCTGCTGGTCGAACCGCAGCGTTTCAGCGCGACGACGTTTGCGATTCCTGAGGTCGAAACCGGCGGTTGGCTTGCGATCGAAGCGACGGGAGTGAGCGGATCCGACGTCCAGATCTGGCAGGGGACGAACCGATTCATGCGCTACCCGCTGATCCCGGGCCATGAGATCGTCGGGCGGATCGCATCGGTTGTCGACGAAGCGTTCGACATCCCCATCGGAACGCGTGTCGTCGTCGAATCGACCATCCGTTGCGGAGCCTGCCGTCGCTGTTTGAGCGGACTCCACTCGTGCGCGTTCCGCAAACCGATCAATGCCTACGGTCGGCTTCCCTCGACCGAACCACCGAGCCTGTGGGGAGGGTTCGCAGAGTTCCTCTACCTCGATCCCGGTGCACGACTCCATCCGATCAGCGACAATATCCAGGCGCCCGTCGCGACCTTCACGCATGCCCTCGCCGACGGGTTCACCTGGACGGTTGAGACTCCCGCCCTTCGAGCCGGTGACAGTGTCCTGATCCTGGGACCCGGGCCGCGTGGTCTCGCCGCGCTCATCGCGGCGAAAGAGGCCGGTGCCGGTTGGGTCGGTATCAGCGGCCTCACCGAAGACGGTGACCGTCTCACTCTCGCCAAGGAGCTTGGGGCGGACATGGTCGTCGACGCACGCCAGGCCGACGTGGCAGGCTCCGTCGCAGACAGTCTCGGAGCCCGCCCCGAAGTGGTTCTGGACGTGACCAGGGATGATCCCGATGCCATCCACACGGCTCTCGACCTGGTCCGCTCCGGCGGCACGGTCGTGATCGCTTCGATCAAAGGCGTTCGTGCCGTCAACCAGCTCTTCTCCGACATCATCGTGCTCAAGGAGCTCAACATCCGTGGAGCCTTCGGGGCAAGCTCCGCCGGTTATCACTGGGCCGCGCAGCACCTGGAAAAGGATCCTCGCCTGGACAAACTGGTCAGCCACGAATTCCCGCTCGACGAGGCGGAACGGGCCATCGAGGCGTCCGCCGGCCTCCTCGGGCATGAGGAACTCATCTCGGTGGCCGTCACGTTCTGATCGTCAGGTCCCGGGTGACGGCACGCGTTGCGTTACAGTCGCCACTCATGGACACCTGGACACCGACACGCACCAGCACGATCTCATGGGTGCTGTATGACCTGGCCAACACGATCTTCGCGTTGGCCGTCGGAAGCCGTTACTTCTCCGTCTGGGTCGTCGAAGACCAGGGAGCGACCGACGCCCACTTCGGGTATGCCACCGCCATCGCCATGGTGATCGTCATCATCCTCGCTCCATGGGTGGGAGCGCGCTCGGACCATGTGGGGAGGCGCAAACCCGCGTTGATCATTGCCACGATCGTCACGGTCGGAGCGACCGCGCTGCTGACGACCGTCGGCCTGTACCCCTCGCTGGCACTGTACATCGTCGGACAGATCGGCTTCACCCTTGGCAGTGTCGTGTATGACGCGATGCTTCCCGATGTCAGCACCGAGCAGAACCGGGGCCGGATCTCCGGGCTCGGCGTCGGGGTGGGATACATCGGCTCGTTCATCGCCATCGGGACCGGTATGTTCATGCTCGACAGGTTCGGATACGGTCCACTGTTTCGGACTCTGGCGGCACTGTTCTTGCTCTTCGCGCTCCCCGCGTTCTTCCTCCTCAAGGAACGGCCCAGAGCGCATCAGGACACGAAGCCGCCTCGGTTCCTCGGCTCCCTCCAACACCTCCTCCACGCGTGGCAGCGCGCCCGCCAGTTCCCGGGAGTGACCCGATTCCTCGTCGGACGGTTCCTCTACGCAGACGCCGCCAACACCGCGTTTCTGTTCGTGTCGATCTTCGCCATCACCGAGATGGGGTTCTCCAATCGTCAGACCGACCTTCTCGCCCTGGCGGCCATCGTGTCGGCGGTGCTCGGCTCACTGGTCACAGGACGAGTCGTGGACGTGATCGGGCCGAGAAAGGTGCTCCACGGTGCAATCTACACATGGTGCGCGGCAGTCGCCGTTGCAGTGCTCGCAGCGCTGAGCGGTCACAGCTCCATCGGATGGCTCGTCGGTGTGCTCGGCGGTGCGGCCGCGGGGGCGACGTGGACATCCGACCGTGTCTACATGCTGAGACTCTCCCCTCCGGAGCACTACGGGGAGTTCTACGGACTGTATGCCACGGTCGGCAGGTTCGCGACCTTACTCGGCCCCCTGGTATGGGCGTTCGTCACCGTCACGCTCGGGTTGGGCCGGATCGTTGCCATCGCCACCCTCCTCTTGTTCTTTGCCTCGTCGCGCTGGATCCTCGCCGGAGTGACCGATCACTAGAGACGACCGATCCTCGTGAGTTCCTACCGCTCCACGAGGGTGTCGGTGGCAAGTTCGTAGTTGAGCACTTCCTCGACCGCGTACGGGTCGGGGAGGTCCTCGACAATGGCCGTCCGGCGGGCGAGACGTCGGCCGATCTCGGCGAACCAGAGGTCGTTCGGTATCGGCCATGGCCACCGATGCAGGCCGTTCCGGGCCCCGACGACCGCACCGACGAGCGGAGCCACGTGGTCGGCGTGAGCGACGACACCGGCAGCCTCACGCACGACGACCGCCGCCTGCTCGAATCCTGACGAGGAAAGCGCGATCACCATCGCGGAGACTTCGACTTCCGCATCTTCGATGCCCCACGACATGACGGCGACGGACACGTCCTTGGCCGAACTCCCGACCAGGTCGGGTACCCGCCGGAGCACATCGGAAACTGCCGTGGGGCGATCGATGAATCGCTCGGCCTGAACGGCTGTTTCTCTGGCCCCGTTGACAAGGTCCCAACCCGTCTGCCCATACCCTGCCGCGGCCACGGCACCCGCGATCACACAGGAGGTGACCGCAGACTCGGGGCGCGTGTGCGTTGCTCTCGCACTTTGGGCCGCCGTGGCGATCAAGGCGTCCGGATCCTTCCGATACCACACCCCGACCGGAACCGCTCGGATGGCCGCGCCGGCATTGCGAAACGGCATCGGTGTCGAGAGCCCTCGCCGAGACTCCTCGAGAAAGGCCATGAACCAAGAATCGGGCGAACGGTAGACGCTCGCCCGTCCATCTTGCGGATAGGCGAACTCGAGCAGGTTCGCGGCAAAGGTCTCCCCATCGACCGCCTGTGCCCGCATCAGGTGGTACGCGGTCAGGACCATCTGTTGAACACCGAACCCGTACGCGCGACGGGTCCCAGAGACCAGTAACTCCCCGGCAGCCGCTCCGAGCAGCGCGCCTTCTCCGCCTGCCTCGTAGGTGGCGGCGTGGCGTGACCTTTCCATGTTTCGAGCTATCGGAAGACTGCCTGTGGGCCTTGAGGGGAAGTGCGTGCGAAGCCGCGGACCGGGAAGGCCATTACCCTTCGCCTGTGCGTTCCCTCCTCCTGATAGCAAACCCGGCGGCATCCCGCTTCACCGGTGGTCTCCACCGCTCCGTCGTATTCCGGTTGTCGAAAACCTACGACGTCGAGACCACATGGCCGACAAGTGCCGGCGAAGTCGAAGCGCGAGCCTTACAGGCCGCCCACGACGGAGTCGACGTTGTCGCAGCAATGGGTGGGGACGGTGTGGTACACCACGTCGTCAACGGAATATACGGCACACGAGCAACTCTCGGCATCATCCCGGCAGGGACGACCAACGTGCTCGCGAGGATTCTCGGCATCCCCGCCCGCCCGGGACGCGCCGCCGCGTACCTCGCCTCGGGACCGCCTGCCATCTACGCCCCCGTCGCCCAGATCTCCCTCGATACCGGTGCCGGCACGACCGTTCGATACGCGACGTTCGCCACCGGTGTCGGTTTCGATGCAGAGGTCGTGCGAGTCTCCAACCTCGAGCCCTACCGAAAGTACTGGTTTGGTGGAGTGCACTACGCGCGATCCGCCGTCGGCGTCGTCCTCTCACGCGACAGTCGGCAGCCGCCAAACATGCGCGTCGATGACGGAACACGCTCGGCGAACGCCGCCGCGGTGTTGGTCCAGGTCCACGATCCGTACACGTATTTCGGCAGGGTCCCCCTCCGTATCTCTCCCCGCCCGCATGCCGGTCTCGCCGCGCTGCTCGTCGAGCGGCTGACGCTGCCGCGCATCCCCGCGATCCTGCTGGCGGCAGTCACCGGCAGGGACCTGCAACGGATCCCCGGCGTGCACGTGTGGAAGAACGTTCGGCACATCGACGTGCATGCCGAGCCGCGATCGCCCCTTCAGGCTGATGGAGAGCTCCTCGGTACCATCGACTCGGTCCGATTCTCGGCTCGACCTCGCGGTCTGCGGGTCATTGCGCCGACTGCGCCGGTCAACGACTGACTAAAACTTCAGCTCCTCGGCGACCGTCCGCTCTGCTGCGAGGTCGGCGATCTGGGTGGCCGTGAGAAGCCCGATATCGGACACGATCGCGGTGAAGTATTCCAGCCCTACGATCTCCGACAAGGCCCTGCGCCCTCCGAGCTGCGCCGTGATGCGGAACAGGCCGGAAGGAAGTACCTTGTCCCTGCCGGCAGTGAGGTAGAGGGCCACTCCTGCAAGATCGGCGGCAACGGCCAGCCTCCGAATCCCGGCCTTCGACACCGCGGCGTCAGGTCCGATCGCATCCGCTCCCGAGACGACCACATCCACACCCGGAAGGAGTTCAACTGCGGATCCGTCATCGACCACTTCGACGTCGAATCCTGCGACCGTCAGCTCGGCGGCCATCTCCATGCCCTCTCCCCCCGGCATCGCTTCGGTGCAACAGACTTGGAACGACGATTGCTCCCGGGCAGCATCGAGAACGGACCGCACCGAGCTGGAGGCGCCGTGGACCAGAACCGTCACCCCCTCGCCGATGAGATGGGCGCCCACCGAACCGATCTTCGCCGTAGACGAGGCGAGGCGGTCGGCGAACTCTCTGGCGACGTCCACGACACGGTCCGCGCCGTCGGCGAGGGACAGATACAACTCGTTACAGAGAGCGAGGACCGGAGCGCGGACCGCCTGCCGATCGACGAGCAGCTCGAGCGCATCGACAATCGCCTCGGGGTACGACTCCGGAGCGTAGGTTGCGACACTTCGCGCAAGCTGCTCGATCGCCTCTGCAGCTTCCGCTCCGACGAACGCGGCGCTGGACACGGTATCGAGTGACACCGCGGTAACACGCCGCCATGCCGCCCAGTCTCGCCATTCCGTCACGTACCCGCCCTCCGAGCCGTCAACTGTAGCTTTCAGCTTCCGGGATCCGCGTTCGATGCGTCCGGTTTGATGCGGATCGGAACCTGCGGGAGCACGGACTCGAGTCTGGCCAGCTCTACACCGAGCTCCGCGAGGGCCCCTCCAAGCTCGGCGCGGTCTCGCATGACGGTGCGAAGTGGTGTGCCGATTCGTTGATCGACTCTCGCGGCGAGGCGTCGTTCGATCGCGACCCGGTACACGCCTGCTGCTCTTCTACCGGCTCTTCTCCCCGACCACCGCACGATTCGGGCGAGCACGACACCGGCGATGAGCGCACCGACGCCGAGGATGATCGGCCACGGCCACGCGTCTCGCCGCAGCGCTTCGGGGCCTGCCCAGGCCCACACGAACGCAGACACGACGGTGATGACGATCAGCCACTGTGCGGCCGCTGCGAGCCGCCACCAACCGACCTTGGCCGGCACGGGACGATCGCGCGATGCGGCCAGGACACCTTCCGTGGCCTCTTGCAGTTCGGTTTCGACCGTTGCCGGCCCGAAACGCTCTCTGAGCTCGGCACCGAAGCCACCCCCCGACTCGAAGGACAGCTCGGTCACCGTCGAGGCGACCGCTTCGACCGCCTCTCCGAGCCCGGTGCGATCTTGCCGCCGATGACGTTCCCCTCCGATCGCCTCGTCTTCCGCCGCCGTCTCGAGTGGGCGACCGACGAGGCTTCTCCGAAGGCCCGCCACTGCTCTTCCGAGAGGACCCGATCCGCTGCGAACGGCGAGAAGCCGGCCGGCATCCTCGGCAGCCTCTGTGACCTCCCGACCGACGAGGAGGTCCCCCAGTCCCGCAACGACCGCTGCTCGTGTTCGGGCCCAGCGGCGATCGAAGTCGAGTCCGGATCCCGGCTGAACGCCGGTGACGTCTGCGACGCCACGACCTGCCCTGCGGATGTCCTCGACCAGTTTCCCGATGACGGTGCGTTTGACCTCCAGGGTGTCCTCGACGAACGCCACGAGGCGCTCGATACCGATCGGCCGTCCCGCCACGGGATCGGCGGCAGTATCGAACACGACGGGACCGGTGATCCCGTCGGCCTCGAGAAGCGCGATCAGGTCGTCACGAACGAGGTCGAGTTCTCCGGGCGCAAGACGGTCGATCTGGTTCAGGGCGAAGACAAACTGCTCTCGATAGCCGGACAGCGGACGCAGATACGTCTCATGCAGGGATCGATCGCCGTATTTCTCGGGGTCGAGGACCCACAGGACGGCGTCGACCCTGGGGATGAGCCGTTCGACGGTCGCCCTGTGCTCGAGAGAGATCGAATCAAAGTCCGGCAGGTCGACGATGGCCAGGTTCAATGCCGCCGTGTGCTCGATCCGTTCCTCCACACCGAGATCGTCGAGGAGGCGCAGGAGCCCTGGCTCGGGCTCGCTCGGCAGCCACACGAGCGGCCGGTCCGTCGTCGGGCGGATACGACCGACGGGCGCCACGGACGCCCCGGCGATCGCATTCAGAAGACTGGACTTGCCGGCACCCGTCCCACCCGCAAGTGCGAGAACCACCGTTTCGCCCAGATACCCCATTCGCGTCCTGGCCTGTCTGGCCACACGGGCATACGGTTCGAGACGATCGTCACCGGTAAGGGACCATGCCTTGGCGACCACAAGATCGAGCATGTCGAGGGCCTTGCCCAGATCACCCGCCATAGAAGATCTCCGCAGCCTCCCGTACCGTTGCCGTTGCATGCCGCAGACCGAGAGTCGAACCCGACAAGAGGGCTTCGACTCGACCGGCGAACCGTGCCTCGTCGGCGTCGAAGACGTCACGCAGGCGCTCGAGGAGGCCTCGCCGAGCGGCCCCGATCGCCTCCTCGATGCGACCGGTTGCCTCTGGGGCACGCTTCCACAGTGCAGCATCCCCCAGGAGAACTCTGCCCGCCGGATCGAGTTCCCATGCCGCCGCCGTCTGGGAGGCCGCGAGGTCGAGCCGCCGTGCGACGGAGGCACCAAACTCTTTCCGGCGTGTTCCGCCCTCGGCGCGGATCAGGGAGTCTTCGTCCAACGCACGGCCGATCTCATCGAGTTGCTCGAAGTATGCCTCCTTGGCGAAACCGATGAGAGCAGCACCTTCCTCTGCCTCCTGCCGGATTGCAGCCGCCAGGTCGCCGGAACGCGCGACCACGTCTTCAACGGCACCCTTCGTCGTGTCCACGATGACGGCGTATCGTCTGCCGGGGTCTGCAAATGCTGCGAGCCGCTCTCGCAAGCCATCGACCGCACCCGGGGTGAGACCCATGTACTCGGGGATGATCGTCTGCTCCCGGATCTCGACGATGGATGGATCGCCCTGGAGGATGTCACGCCGGCGAAGGTGACCGGAGTAGTCGGCGAGGATCTCGGAGACACCGGTGTCGGGAAGTCGGTTCACGACGAAGACAATCGGCAGCTTGCGTCGACGGGCCCGATCGAGAAACTCCCAGGGGACCGCGTCGGCGTACCGCTGGGCGCTGGTGACGAAGATGCAGATATCGGCGATCGCGAGCAGTTCCGTCACGATCTCTCGATGCTCTCCGATCACCGAGTCGAAGTCGGGTGCGTCGATGAGCGTCACCCCGCGCAGCAGAGGTGCCGTGTCGGCAACGACGCGCAGGCTGCGGCCCGAGTCGGTGTCGATTCCGTAGCCACTCATGAACGTGTCGCGGTACCGCTGCGCGTGCTTCTCGTGACACCAGATGACCGGCGCCTTTGTCGTTGGGCGTATCGGTCCGGTCTGACTCACCGGTCGTTGAGCGAGCGTGTTGACGAGTGTCGACTTACCACTGCCGGTGGAGCCGACGACCACCGCGACAACGTCCGTGTCGAGATCGGCGAGACGAGGTATGAGGTACTCGCGAATCATCCACCCGAGCTCGTCTCGAAGCTCTCGGCGGACCTGCTGATCGGCAGACGGCAGTCCGAAGTCGACCGCGGCGATCTGGTCGCCCAACGCGTCGAGCGCGGCCCGCAACCGTGCCACCGAGGAGATCCGCCGTCCCATCGGCGGATTGTCCCACACCAGGTCTCCGGTTTCGTTTCAAACAGTCGGTGTGTCGCGGGCAGGCCCGAACAACACCTCGACGCCTGCACCACCGTCCGGGCCGACTCGCAAGTTCAGCGCCCCTCCCGTCGCTTCTGCGGCCCTGCGGACGATATCCAATCCCAGTCCTGTCGACCCGCTCCCCGACTCTCCCCGACGCGCCGGGTCACCCTCGGGAAAGCCCGGTCCCGCGTCCTCGACGACGAGTCGCACCATCCCATCCTCGGTTCGGTCGACACGGATGTGAAACGGTGTCCCTTCCGGTGTGTGGGCCAGAACGTTTCCGACGAGAGCGTCGACGACTGCTGCCGCATCCCCTTCGAGAAGCGCCACATGATGGGGTCCCCCATCGACGTCCGCCGACCAGAGCCTTCTCTGCTCCTGGGCGAGCGCCCCCCAGAACGAGACCCGTTCCTCGACGATGGCTCCCAGATCGGTGCTGGCGCCGATACCCTCGCGCAACGGGCGGCGAGCCTGCCGGATGAGGTGATCGACGGTTCTCTCCAGTTCGTCCAGATCACCGATGAGACGCTCCGATCGGTCGGGTACGGCCTCGATCTCGAGCCGCAAGGCGGTCAACGGGGTCCGGAGGCGGTGGGACAGATCGGCTGCCGCCCTGCGTTCCTCCTCGAGAAGCTCGCCGACGCGACCGGCCAGCCGGTTGAACGCCTTGCCGACTTCGACGATCTCCGCCGGCCCGTCCGGTTCGACGCGCACGCTGAGGTCTCCCCCACCGAGGCGATGCGCCGCGACGGAGAGATCATGGACGGGCCGCACCACCGAACGAGCCAGTCGGTCGGCGACCAGCGCAGAGAGCATCACCAACGCGACCCCGAGCGAACCGAGGATGATCCACGCCGCGGTGACGTTGCGATCCAACAGCTCCGAGGCAACGAAGACCCGCACCACGGCGGCCCGTTCCTCACCTTCGACGAGTACGGGAACCCAGATGATCTCGCCGTCTTTCGATGGCTCACGGAACGCCTCGCCGGCAGCCGCTCGTCGATACCCATCGCCCAACTCGAACGACTCTCCAACGATCGTCTCATCCGGGAGGACAACCGAGAGCAGTCCCCCGCCGGCGAGCTTTCCCGATCCGACGAGCGCCACGACCTCCTGGGGGCGCCCACCGGTGATCACAATGCCGAGTGCTTGCGACAATGTCTGTGCATCCCTTTCGGCGGCCACCAGAACCCGGTCCCGCGCAAGTGTCTTGACCATCCCCGCAAGTGGGATCAGAAAGGCGAGTACCACCATCGCGGTCACTGCGGCCGAGACCACGGCGAGCCGCCTTCTCACGGTACGACCAGCTTGACACCCACTCCCCGCACGGTGTGGAGATATCGAGGCTCGGCGGCGCTCTCACCGAGCTTCTTGCGAAGCCACGAAAGATGTACGTCGACGGTCTTGTCGGCCCCACCGTATGGCTGCCGCCAGACCTCTGCGAGGAGCTCGCGTCTCCCAACGACCGTTCCAGGTCGCTGCGCGAGGTATGCCAGCAGGTCGAACTCCTTTCGGGTGAGTATCAGCGTCCGGCCGTCCAACCTCACATCTCGGGAAGCAAGATCGATCACCAGATCCCCGAGCGACAGGACGACCTTCTCGGCTGCCTCACCTCCGCGACGAAGCACGGCCCTGATCCTCGCGTCGAGATGAGCCGCGGAGAACGGCTTGACGACATAGTCGTCCGCCCCTGCATCGAGGAGATGGACGATCTCCTGCTCATCGTCCCGGGCCGTTGCCACGATGACCGGGACATCGGTCACGGCTCGAATCATCTTCAGGAGCTCGGCCCCGTCGATGTCGGGCAGCCCAAGGTCGAGAATCACGGCATCGGGGTTTCCGGACACCGCGAGCTCGAGCCCGCCAAGGCCTGAGCCGGCGGCACGGACGTCGTGTCCACGCTCTGCCAGCCTTGCTGCCAGCGTCTGGCGGATCCGGACGTCGTCCTCGATGATGATCAATGAAGCCACCTTCACACCCTATACGGATGCCACACCGAACCATCGCCGACGCGACCCACTTATCACACCTTTAACCTGCCGTTACCGCTCTCCAACGCGCATACCGGCAATACTGCCCACATGAGCACACGGCGTCTTGGCCTGTTCGCCGCCTGGCTGACGGCGACCCTGCTGGCGATCGTACTCGCCTCCCAGGCCGTCGGTCTCGTGCGAGACCAGGTCACCGATCGACCCTCCCGGACGGTCTCCACTCTCCTTGCAACGGCAACGACGCCGTCCACTGCAGCTCTCGCCGCCACGCCGACCGTCATCGACCCCGAAGTCCCCCAGCGCACGGCGAGCCCCACGTCGACAACGATCCCTGCACCGACAACGACGAGCGCCGTACCGACGACGACGATCCCTGCACCGACGACGACGAGCGCCGCACCGACGACGACCGCTGCGCCGAGCGTAGATCGGCGTTACACACTCGTCGGTGGCTGGGTAACGGTTGCCTGCTCCGGAGACGACATCAGCTTCAAATCCG
This sequence comes from Actinomycetota bacterium, assembly GCA_013152275.1. NCBI lineage: Bacteria > Bacillati > Actinomycetota > Actinomycetota bacterium. Next base: position 27,934 of record JAADGS010000070.1, read on the forward strand.
CCGCTCCAAAGGCCGGATTCTCCGTCGAACGCACAGAAGTCGAAGAGAACAAGGTGGATGTCAAGTTCGAGAGTTCCGACCACACATCCAAGTTCGAGGCCGTGTGCAGTGATGGCGATGTCGTCGAGTCCATCGAGGAGAAGGACGAGCAGGACGACTAGGTCTCTGCAGTCGGCAGGGATTCGGCCGGATCACAGAAGTGCCGTCGCGGCACGGCCCTCGACACATTCCTCGAGGAGGCCGCAGTACCGGCACCATGGACCGCCCCTGCGCTCGATGTCCCGCCGCTCGGCCCACGCCCGACGCAACGCATTGACGATACCGGCCACCTGCCGAGCCGTCTCCCTGAGCGAATCGGTCCCGGGCTCTTCGGTGAACCGCTCCCCGGTACGGATGGATACCGCCTCCACTTTCGACGGGATCTCTCCCTTGTCGAGCACCCACAGGAGTGCGTAGAAGCGCAGTTGTTCGTGAACCTCCCCCAGCTCACCCGTCTTCCAGTCGACCAGACGAACCCCTCCATCGTCGGAGAACACTGCATCTACCGACCCGACGAGGGTCACACCGTCGACGGGTTCGACCTGGATCTGAACCTCCGCTCCCTGGAATCCTTCGACAGGGAAACGTCGGAACCGCTCGTAGAGGGCACCCACTTCATCGATGACCCGTTCGAGACCGGAGGGTTTCATCGACAACGCAGCCATCTTGAAGTTCAAGTTCGAGCCACCGATCTCTTCGCGGCACACTTGTTCCAGCCGGTCGGCAGAGATCGGTCCACTGCCGAGATGCCGGGCGAACACACGGTGGGCGAGCCCACCCTTGAATGCCGGGACACTCTCCGGTCCCCAGACTCCCTCGATCCTCGATTTGGCGTAGTCTGCGCATTCCCCATAGGCCACAAACGTCGAACCGGAGAGCCGAACGGCATCGCCGGGCTCGATCTCTGGAAACACGATCATGAACGACATGGTATCGACCGACCGCCGAGACCACTACACTCAACTCCCGTTCCAGGGCTGATCATGTCACGTACTTCTCGAATCATCATTGTCATCCTCGGCGTGCTCGCCGGTCTCTTCCTGATGGTCATCGGGGCATTCGGGATCGACCGCGCCCTGCACATCGGCAAGGTGCTGCACAATGTGCACGCTTCATCCGTGGACCTCTCCGGAAAAGACGAAGCAGGAGCCGAGCTGACCCTCGTCGCGCTGGAGGACGAGCTCGGCACGACGCCCGCGGTATTCGAGATCGCCGGGACGACCGTGGATCTCGACCCGACCACGGTCCGTTTCGACATCGACGAGCCCGACGCTGCGGCCAGTGCTCTCGCCGTCGGACGCGAGGGAACGGTGATCGACCAATTCCGATGGTGGATGACACACGTCTTCACGATCGAAACCGTGCCGGTGCATGGAAGCTTGGATGAGGAGGCACTCTCGGCCGTCTTCGACTATTGGGACGAATCCACGATTTCGAACCCTCCCTTCGACGGAGCCGTCGAGGTCCGAGGAACCCAAGCCGTCGCCCGATACCCACATCCCGGTACCGGCATCGACCGATCGTCGGCTTCGAAAGCCATCCTTGCGTCGCTGCTCAACCCGGATCGACCGATCGTCACGATCGCAACGGCACCGCTGCAATCCGACCTCAGTGACGCGGACATCGACGCTGCAGTCGACAAGGCACAACAGATGATCGGCCGGTCGATCGTTCTGTCACGTGAGGACCCGGACATCTCGGTGACCTTCACACCCCGGAACCTTGCGTCCGCCCTGCGAAGTCGGATCGTCCACAACTCTCCGGCACACATCCAACTGAGCTTCGATCCCGAGGTGATCGGCGCGATTCTGCAACCGGCGAGCGCCCATCTCGGTGTGCCGCCGCGTGATGCGTCCTTCGAGGTCGGTGAGGACGGTTTGGTCACCATCGTGCCGAGCAGACCCGGACAGATCGTGGATCCGGAGTTGACCGCCGGAGCGCTGGAGGTTGCTTCTCGCACGCCCGACCGAACCGGGCGGTTGCCGTTCGAAGATGCCGCCGAGCCCGAGTTCACAACCGAAGACGCCCAGGCGATGAACATCAAGCATCTGGTCTCGCAGTTCACGACCTACCACCGCTGCTGCCAGAACCGTGTCACCAATATTCATCTTCTGGCGGACATCATCGATGGGGTCATCGTTCTGCCGGGCGAGAAGTTCTCGATCAACGAGTACGTGGGCGAGCGGGACACCGCCCGCGGGTTCCTTCCCGATCACACGATCGTGCAGGGGAAGATGGTCGACACGATCGGCGGTGGGGTGAGCCAGTTCGCCACGACGTTCTACAACGCCATGTACTGGGGCGGGTACGAAGACATCACCCACTCGCCACACAGCTACTACTTCAGCCGATATCCGGAAGGGCACGAGGCGACGATCTCCTGGCCGGCGCCGAATCTCGTGTTCCGGAATGACTCCGATGCTGCGGTGCTCATCAAGACGTCCTACACCGACACCTCCCTGACCGTGAGCTTCTACGGGAACAACGGAGGGCGGACTGTCGTCGGAGAGCAAAAGAACGGACGTCTGCACATGGAGGTCACCTCGGAAGGAGACGCAACCGCCAGAAAGGTCACATCCAGCGTCTCTTCGCGCTTCGATCAGACAGACCCGCCGATCGAGTACACGGCCAACGACGAACTGCTGCCCGGTGAGGAGATCGTCAACGTGAAGGGCAGAATCGGCTGGACGGTCATCGTGAAGAGACACATCGAATACCCGGACGGTCATGTCGACACCCAGCAATGGCGTGTTCGCTACCGGCCACAGCCCCGTGAAGTCGAAGTGAATTCCTGCATGATCCCCCCCGAGGAAGGGCAAGAGCCCGTGCCCTGTCCCACGACGACGACGGAGTCGACGACCACCACGACGACCACGGCGGCGACTACGACGACCGTGGCGTCGACTACGACGACCGCGACCGACTAGCAGCCGTCACCACGAAGAAGTCGCGGATCTGTTCTCCGGCACGGCGAACGCTGCCCTCGTCCCATCCACCGTTTCGCTGTACCGACACCACGTTGAATTGCACATACACGTGCCGAATTGCCGGATCCGCCTCGAAGAGACGCTCCGCGAGACGAGCACCGAGGCCGTCCTCGGCCACCGGACGCGTGAACTCCCGGCCGTCCTGACCTGTAAAGGTCCGGTCCGTATCGAAGATCGCCACTTCTCCGTGGACGGCGCTCTCGACCGCAATACTCTGGCCCACATCTGCTCCCTTCAGGATCCTCACTCGCCGATGGTCTGCAGTTTCATCAGATTCGTCGAGGCGCTGCGGTTTGGAGGGGTTCCCGCGACGATCACGACACCCTCACCGGCCACACACACGCCGTTCTCGGCGAGGTAGCGGTCGGCGGACTCGATCATCGCATCGGTCGAGTCGAGTCGTTCGAAGGCGACAGGAGTCACGCCCCGGTAGATCGCCATTCTACGGCGTGTGCGCTCCACGGGGCTGAAGGCCATGATCGCCGCTCCAGGACGATATTTCGAGAGCAACCGTGCCGTACTGCCAGACTCGGTGAAGGCAACGATGATGCCGAGACCGAGATCCGTCGCCGCTTCCACGGCAGCTCTCGCCATCGCAGACGCATAGCCTGCCTGCCCGGCAAGGAAGCCGATCGACTGATGATCGGATCGCGGACGGTCGGCCTCGACCAGGATCCGATCCATCATCGCCACCGTCTCGATCGGATAGTCCCCGATTGCGGTCTCTCCCGAGAGCATGACCGCATCCGTTCCCTCCATGACGGCCGTCGCGACGTCGGTGACTTCGGCCCGGGTGGGACGCGTACTGTGAATCATCGACTCCAGCATCTCCGTCGCGGTCACCGAGATGAGTCCGGCGGCATTCGTCCGGCGCAGGATGTCCTGCTGCACGAACGGGAGCCGCTCGAGTGGCATCTCGACGCCAAGGTCTCCGCGAGCCACCATCACACCATCGGCCACCCCCAGGATCGCATCGAGGTTCTCGAATGCGACTGCGAGTTCGACCTTTGCGATGACCGGCACCCCCGAGAGTTGGCGGACCCGCTCCACATCTGCCGCCGAGCGGACGAAGGACGCAGCGACGAAATCCACCTCGATCTCGCGCCCGAACGCCAGGTCCACCTTGTCTTTCTCCGTCACCGCCGAGACACGCAGATTCGCCTTCGGGAAGGCGGCTCCGCGATGGTCACCCACGGGACCACCCTCGATCACTTCGGCAACGAGTCGGTCTCGGGTCTGCTCGGTCACTCTCATGCGAACGAGACCGTCGGCGAGTACGACTTCCGAGCCCACCCCCACATCGTTGACGAGACGCGGGTACCCGATCTCGATTCGGCTCGCGTCGCCGAGCCCCATGCCGGCGACGAGGCTGACGCGGTCTCCGCTCTTCAGTCGGATCCCGCCATCGGGAAACGTACCGACCCTGATCTTGGGCCCCTGGATGTCCTGCAGGATCGCAACGGCTCTCTTCTGCCGGGTGGCAGCTTCACGTACGAAGGTCGCCAGTTTGCGGTGCGTGTCATGGTCGCCGTGGGAGAAGTTCAATCTGGCGACGTCCATCCCCGCGGCAACCAGCCCGTCGATCGCCTCTGCGGTGGCAACGGCGGGACCCAGCGTGACGACGATCTTGGTTTGTCTGGTCATGATCGGAAGCGTACCCACCGGGGCCTGTCTAGGCGAGAGCCGGAATCACCTCACGCGCGAAGAGTTCGAGACCGTTGGTGTCATATGCCGCCTCCGCGAAGTACCCGATCGCGTAGCGCAGACCCGCATCGGCCCAGGGCTTCAGTCTGGCGACGAGCTGTTCCGGCGTTCCGGCCATCTCGCGATACATCGCCTCCATCCGGTCGAGCCGATCCTCGGCAACGTACGGCCGATAATGGTCCTTGATCCAACCAAGGCGCTCCTCCACCGCCGCTTCGGACTCTTCGCATACGACATTGAAGTTGCTCGATCGAACGATCGTGTCGAAGTCGGTGCCGACGTCCTCGCAGTGCCCTCGAAGAATCTCGGACTTGTGGATGAACTCGTCGACCGACTGACCGAAGTTCGTGTAGGCCGCGTACCGCGCCGCCACGTTGAGGGTCAACTTCTCTCCTCCGCCGGCCACCCAGAAGGGGATATGTGGGTCCTGGACGGGCTTCGGACGGCAGATGGCACCGTCGAGGGTGTAGTACCTCCCCTCATGATGGACCGTGTCCTCGGTCCACATCTTGCGCATGATCTCGATCCCCTCGCGCAGCATGCCGATTCTGACCGATGCTTTGGGAAACGCATATCCGTACCCTGCGTGCTCGTGCTCATACCATCCCGCGCCAAGTCCCATCTCGACCCGGCCTCCGCTGATCACATCGATCGAAGCCGCGACCTTTGCCAGATACGAGGGAAGTCGATAGGAGTTGCAGGTGCACATCTGGCCGAGCCGCACGGTGCTCGTGACGGCGGCCAGCGACGCCATCAGCGTCCAGGCCTCGTAGGTCACCTCCTGAGATGGGACCGGGACCGTGTGAAAATGGTCGTACACCCACAGGGACTCGTATCCGGATCGCTCGATCGTCGCGGCCACCGACCGCATCGTCTCCCAATGGCGTTCCTCGGGTATGCCGGCGAGGTCCATCCGCCATCCTTGTGGAACAAAGGCGCCAAAACGCATCTATGAACTCCGATCGTCTGCGTGCCCACACCTTATGAGTGCTTGCTCCGTAAGTACCATGCGTCTCCATGCCACGACCCCTCATCGCCGTCCCCGTGAAGCCGTTCGGCGTCGCCAAGCGCCGACTCGCGACCGTGATGGACGCCCCCACACGATCCATCGTCGGCCGCCGGATCGCGGCCAGAACCTTGGAGGCCGCGCGACAGACGGGAGCGAGCGTCGTTGTGGTCGCCGGCGACCGAGGGGTCCGGCAGTGGGCCGGCGCCCTCGGGTTTGCGAGCATCCCGGAGCTGGAGCCGGGCCTCACCGGAGCTGCCCGGGCAGCGGTGGACGCGGCAGCGTTCGATACGTGTCCCTGGATCATCGCCCACGCCGACCTCCCTCTCGTGGAAGTCGATGATTTTCATGCCGTCATCGGGGCGCTCGAAGAAGCAGACGTCGTGATCGCTCCGTCCTACAACGGAGGCACGACGGTGGTCGCGGGGACCTTGGGCTCGTTCGACTTTCGCTACGGGGAAGGCAGCTTCCGCCGGCACCTCGGCGTCGCATCACGAAAGCGGCTTCGGATCGTGGTGAGGCTGGGACTGGGCCTCGACCTCGACGGTCCCTCCGACCTGGAGAGCGCGATCAGGCATCCACGCGGAGCCTGGCTACGGTCACTGGTCGATCAGTAGATCGCCGACCCGCTGTGCCTGTCGAAGAAGTGCAGCTTGGAGGTATCGACGAACAACTGCACCTCATCGCCGAGCCGTGGGGCCGTGTCGGCATTGACACGGGCCGTGAACTTCGTGAGGTCTCCGAGGACCGATGCGTCCTGACCCTGATCGGCGATCAGCTCCTGGATGTCCGGAGTGACCACCGGTGGAATCAGCTTCTCGAAGTGCACGAATGCCTCCGGACCGAGCTGCTCCACGAGCGCCACCCTGACCTTCAACAGCCGATCTTCGGGTGCACCCGGAACGGCCGTGGCCATCTCGAAACACTCTGGTCGGATGCCGACCACCAGTTCCTTCCCGACATAGCGGCCAAGACCCGGACGTTCGGCAAGGAGCTCGGGAGCGATGCGCAGCCGATCGTCGCCGAACGAAGCGAACACTCGGTCCTCCTCGGCCCCCAACGTCCCGTAGACGAAATTCATCGACGGTGAGCCGATGAACCCGCCCACGAAAATGTTGACCGGATGGTCGTAGAGGACGCGCGGCGTGTCGACCTGTTGCAGGGTTCCCTTGCGCATGACCGCCACACGATCCCCCATCGTCATCGCCTCGACCTGATCGTGTGTGACGTAGAGCGTGGTTGTTTTCAGCCGGGCATGCAGCTCGCCAAGCTCAGATCGCATCTGCACGCGCAGCTTCGCATCGAGGTTCGACAGCGGCTCGTCCATCAGGAACGCCTCCGGCTCGCGCACGATCGCCCGGCCCATCGCGACGCGCTGTCGCTGGCCACCGGAGAGAGCCTTGGGTTTCCTCGCGAGGAAGTCGGTGATCTCGAGAGTCCTCGCAGCATCCTCGACCCTGGTCTTTATCTCTTCTTTCGGAAGCTTCCTGAGCTTCAGACCGAACGCCATATTGTCGAAAACAGACATGTGCGGATACAGCGCGTAGTTCTGAAACACCATTGCAATGTCCCTGTCTTTCGGGGGAACATCGTTGACGACCTTGTCCCCGATCCGCACCTCCCCCTCGGTAATCTCCTCGAGTCCGGCGACCATGCGCAAGAGCGTCGACTTGCCACACCCGGACGGACCCACCAGCACGACGAACTCACCGTCGCCCACTTCGAAGGAGACGTCCTCAATCGCCCGTGTGCCCCCCGGATAGACTTTGCCGACCTCATCAAAACGAATACCCGCCACGGTGTCCTCCACCCATCTCGCGCTGCAGGTGCCAAAATAGCAAAAAGAAGGGAACCATGATGAGCGATACACGCGTGCTCGTGATCACAGGAGCGACCGGAGGCTTGGGCACTGCCCTGGTTCGTAGGCTCGCAGCCTCGGACTATCGGTTCGCCGCCACCTACCTCGTCCCGGAAGAAGCACGGGCCTTCGAAGAATCCGTGCTCCTCGATGAAGAGCGACTCCTCCTTGCACGAGTCGATGCCGCGAACACCCAAGAAGTGGAAACGTTCATGCAACACACGGCGGAACGCTTCGGGAGCATCGACTCGCTCTGCTGCCTCGCGGGCAAATGGGCCGGCGGGCGCGATGTCGTCGACACGGACGATGTCCGGTTCGACAGGATGATCGACACGAACCTCCGATCGGCGTTCGTGGCGGTTCGGGCTGCGCTCCCCTACCTGAAAACGGCCGGTTGGGGCCGCATCCTGCTCATGGGAAGCCGCGCAGCCGTCGACGCCCCGGCGGGACAAGCCGCATTCAACGTCGCCAAAGCCGGTGTGGTCGCACTCGCCAAGTCACTCGCTCAAGAACTCGGAGGCGATGCCATCACCGCCAACGTGATCCTGCCCTCGGTCATCGACACGCCCGCCACGCGAAAAGCACTCCCCTACTCCGACTACGTCGACTGGCCCACACCCGATGAGATCGCGGCCGTGATGGAATTCATGCTGAGTGAAGCGAGCACAACGATCTCCGGGGCAGCCATCCCCGTGTACGGAAGGGCCTGATCCCTCAACGCCCTGGCCACTCTCCGACGACCGGGGGACGGTCGGCACCGATGCGTGCCAGATACTTGTTGAGGCCGTCCCTCCATGTCCGGTATGCATCGATCTGGAGGGCGACGAGGTCGGGACCGTCGAGCTGCAACTCCGGGTATCTATCGGCGAGAGCACGAGCAACGCCGACGGCCGCGATCGCGTCGGCGGCCGCTCGGTGAGATCCACCGACCTTCACCCCGTAGTGCTCGGCAGTGACCGCAAGGGGGCGCCTGCCTTTCCGATACCGGTCGACGTGCCGGTCCAGAACGAGCGGATCGACAATCACCGCGGGCGGCACATCGGGGAGCGCGCCAAGCCCGTACCGGGCCAGCTCCTCGGCGAGGAGCGGCCAGTCATACGGTGCGTTGTAGATCGCGATCGGAATCCCGTCGCGAACGAACCGCCGGATGGCACCGAGCGTCTCCCCGAGCACGTCCACGGGATCGTCGCCCCGTTCTCGAAGTTCGGCGGTCGTGATCCCGGTGATCTCGGAGGCAGCTCGTGGCATGGGGACCCCCGGGTTGACGAGCCGGTTCACGATCTCTCGCGCGGTGCCGTCCGGGGCGACTTCGACAAGCGCCACCTCGACGATGCGAGCGGTCGCCGGGTCGACACCGGTGGCCTCGAGATCGAGAGCGGCAAGCGGTCCTGTGTGCCAACTCATGCCACCACGGTAGCCGACACGTCTGACAGCAAGCCGACGTGGACGGTCGCCACAGGTACAATCAAACGTGATGGGACGCTCACCGAGATTGGCGCTTGTCGTGTTCGTATCGGCCTTTCTGGTCAACGTGGTGGTCCAGGGCCTATGGCCTCACCGCCCCATCGATTGGTATGCGGCGCTCGTCATCGCCGCCGCCACGGCCGTTGCGTTGGTCGTGGTGGACCGGTTCTTCTCTCGCCAAACCGGCCGGTAGACGTCTCGGGCGGACGAACACGATGCGGCCATCACCGCCGGCAATCGAAAAGATGCTCGTATTCCGGGGTAATCGACTAACCTATGTCAGGCCCGAGTCATCTCGGGCCCCGCAGTCGGTCCTTCATGGCGAAGACCGACCATTCGGTTCTCGCGATTCTCAGGAGTCTGCAGCTCGAACACGCGCGGGAATCACAATCCGGGTACCGATCCCGGCGCGTCGGATATGACGCACGACCCAGGAGGTCGACAATGACAACAACCGGAACTGTCAAGTTCTTCAACGAACAGAAGGGGTTCGGCTTCATCACCTCGCCGGACGGAGACGACGTGTTCGTCCACGCATCCAATATCGCAGGGAGCGAATCCCGCTCGCTCACGGAGGGCCAGTCGGTCCAGTACGAGACCGCACCGGGACGCAAGGGTCCAGAGGCGGTCAACGTCAGGCCCGTCTGACATGGCACGGCGTGGGGCTCAGGCAATGGCGAAGCGGGCCCGGGAACGGGCTCGCCAGGAGCGACAGGAGGCGAAGCGCGTGCGGCGCCAGTCTGCCTCCGCAGACGCCGCCGACCCGACGGACGCGCCCGATGAGGCCGGACTCATGGAGGAATTCCGAGTGCTGAGCGAGCGTTACGCCGCCGGCGCGCTCGCAGAGGACCTCTACGCGAAGGAACGCCATCGGATCTTCGTCGAACTCGGCATCGAGTCCGAGTAGGCCGGCCGAGCCTTCCACCAATCGGTCCGCAACGACGGCGAATACGCCGTCGTTGCGACCTCGACCAGACACCACACTTGGGTCGGATCAGGCCCAATCCAGAAAGGAGTGCCATGACGGCACCTTCCCGGTCGCGCACCGTCGCGACCATCGACATCAACCACCTCCGCCGGGGAAAGACGTATACGGCAAGAACCCAGACCGGCCTCGTCGCCATCGGCGAGTACCTCGGCATCGAGGTCATCCACTCCGAATGGCGGATCCTCCTCCGCGAGCGGACGGGCACGCGGTCGATCGCCATCCGTGAACTCGAATCCGTGCTCACACCAGCCGCCTAGGGCGGAATCCGAGATCCGGTGGGACGCGTGGCACATCACGCGCAGAGACCCCCGCCGAGCAGGGGTCTCGCGTGGTAGCCCCGACCAGATTCGAACTGGCGTTACCGGCTTGAGAGGCCGGCGTCCTAGGCCGCTAGACGACGGGGCCGAGCGCGGCGAAACGATCGTTTCGCTCGGGGGGAAGGACTCGAACCCTCAATGACAGGACCAGAACCTGCTGTGTTGCCAATTACACCACCCCCGAAGGGACCATTACGGTACCGAAGGGGGTTGCTCTCGGCAAAACTCACCGAGCCCGCAGACGCGGATCGAGGATCTCGCGCAGCCCCGACGACACCAGGTAGAACGCCCCGGCGAACAGCGAAAGCGCCGCAGAGGCCGATACCAGCGCACTCCAAGGCACCACGCCGCTGAACGATCTCGCCGAAGTGACACCGAAGAACACGATCGCACCCCAACTCACGAGTGACTCCGTTTGTCCGAGAAACGCCGCGAATCCGTGAGCGACGATCGCTCCGACGACCGACAGCATCATGTACAGGACCGCCAGGGGCAGCAAGTGCGGCACGAGGTGCCTGACCAGGATATGGGGACCGCCCCCGCCGGCGACCCTGGCGGCCTCGATGAAGGGTTCGGCCATGACCTTGAGCCCCTGACTCCGCATCACGATCGCCCCCGCACCGAGACCGTTGATGAGCCCGAACACCAGCCCGAACCGGACCGGGGACAGCTCGACCTGCTCGGCGATGATCAGTACGAAGATCGGTGCCGGCAGCAGCAGGAAGGCGTCGGAGACATGGGACAGCACACCATCGACCCACCCCCTGTAGAAGGCTCCCAAAGCTCCGACGAACGTCGCGATCATGCCTGTTGTGATCGCCGCGGTGAGCGCGACCACCCACGCGGGCCGCGAGGCGGCCAGGATCATGCTGAGCACATCGCGGCCAAGGGCGTCGGTGCCGAGCAGATGCGCGGAAGACGGATCGGCGGGATGCATCATCGTGAAGTCGAATCCGACCAGCGGATCGTAGATCTTGGCCGGCCAGACCGTCCTCAGCAGTAGCGGATAGATCAACGCGGCGATCCCGAACAGCAGGATCAGCCCGAGCCCGACCACGGCGGTCGGGCTCCCCCAGACGGCCTGCAGAGACCTGCGGACGCCTCGCCGGCGTGCCCGAATGCGCTCGACCACGAGTTTCACACGGCCCTCCAGATCCGCGGGTCGAGCACCGCCTGCATGATCTCGAACACAAGGCGCACGACGAGTGTGAGCACGCCGATCAGCAGCAAGATGTCCATGACGACCGGCATGTCCTGTGCCGACACCGCATCGAAGAGCAGCGTGCCCATTCCGGCCCATCCGACGGACTCTTCGATGATGATCAGGCCGCTGAGCAGGTAGGGCAGGCTGACCACGAGTCTGCCGAGGACCGGCAACACGGCATTTCGCGCGGCATGGTGGTCCCGCACGACTCGATCCGGAAGCCCTTTGGCCGTAGCGGCCATCACGTAGTCCTCGTGCCTGACGGCGGCGATGGACGTTCTCATCACGAGCAGGAAATCACCGTAGGAGAGGACCGCGAAGGCGATCGTCGGAACTGCCGCCAGGAACAGCACGTCGATCGCGAAGCCCAGCATCCCCCGGTAGGCCCACCACCCCACGGAGACCCCCACGACCAAGACGAGCTTGCCGAGCAGGGGCAGGCCCCGCCGCCTCCCCAAGACTCGAGCCCCGACGACCCCGACGGTGAACACGAGGAGCGTGGCGATCACGATCGTGACGGTCATTCGCCCCATCACGGCTGCGCGATCGACTCCCAACCAGTCGACGGTGGAACCCAACACACCGTTGCGCACATCGACGAGCCGGCTCCGGAGGAGGTAGACGAGCATGAATCCGAGGAACGGGGGAAAGATCGTGTACGTGGTGACGGCGAGGAATGTCAAGGTCCTTCCCCTCGCCCCGCGCCGCCAGCCGGCTATGCGTCCCAGCCACGAACCGAACAGGTACGCAACCCCGATTCCGACCATGAACACGAGAGCGGTCGCAGGAATGGCCCTCATCAATTCCCCCGGCCCCACCCAGCCCAACGTGGTCGACCCGAGCCCGTGCGTGACCACGTTGCGGAGCCAGAACAGATACCGAATCAGGATCGGGCGATCGAGGCCGAGTTGGGTGCGCAACACTTCGAGTTCCGGTCCGGACAGGGAGAGTCGGGACGGTGTCGCGTAGTCGCCGGGAATGAGCGCCTCGACGAGCAGGAACATGCCGGCGGTAAACAGCACCAGAGCGACGAGCCCCGAGAGCGTACGCCGAACCAGGTACTTGGTCACCCGATCAGGCTAGCGATATCACCATTGCCGACCTTCAGGCGTGGTCAGGGCGATCGACCACAGATCGTGTAGCGGTGGCCAAGCCTGCTGGTCCATTCATGGCCGCCGTCGGGAAGGGACTGGTATGTCCATCCTGCCTGATGGCGAATGCCATGGTCGTGTCGGCACAGAGGCGCCAGGTTCGTGGGATCGGTGGACCCGCCCTGCGCGTAGGGATCTCGGTGGTCGAGATCACAGTCGGTGGCCGGCATGCGGCAACCGGGGAACACACAGGTTCGATCACGAGTCTCCACGAAACGTCGTTGCTCGACGGAGGGCCGCCGGCGGGTGATCCCATCGTGGAGGGGAAGCCCGGTGTCGGGATCGGTGACGACGAACCGCCACTCGGCCTCTTCTTGCCGTTCGGCCACCTGACGGGCGATGTCGGCAATGACGGGCCCGTATCCGGCCAACTCACCGGGAGCTTCCGACAGACCCGTCAAAGTCTCGAGATCGACATGGATGTCGACGACCCCCCGATCCCTGCTCACCGCGCCGGTGCCGTCGGTGACGGCGAGGAGGTCCATGAACACGTCGGCTCGGAGTTGATCCATCGTACGAGGCTCGTCGGTGGTTCTGAGGCTTCGAGCCAACCTATTGATCGTGCGGGCTATGGCAGCCACCCGATGCGGCGGCAGGTCGAAACCCAGCAGATTGGCGGTCCCGGACTCGGTCGGCTGCACCACCACCCTGCGATCCGCCACCGCTTCGACATAACGCACTTCGGCCTGTTGGGGATCGGTTTCGATACACAGCCGCCGTAACCGAGCCGTCAACTGCCCGGTTGTCCACTGTGGGGCCATGTCCAACACCCGCTCCACGACTTCCCGGGCAGTCTCCATCGAAAGATGCGAAGTGGCCACGATGATGGCTTTGGCGCGACGTACATCGATGTGGCCGGCGGCCAACAGCCCCCAGACCTGTGGGAGACGCAGCTTGAGGTCCAGCGCCCAGCCCAGCTCTGTGTCGGCGGCACGACGAGTCAGGCGCAGTGCCGCCCGGATCTCGGCAGCCGCCGACTCCTCGGCCAGTCGCCGATCGTCATCGAGTTGGTGCATGTGGTCGACCACGGCGGCCATGTCCTCATACACATGGGCCGTGTAGCACGACACCATTCGCTGATGGGCTCGCAACACGACAACCCGGTCATGACCAGACAACTTCCCGACATCGATCGACGCCAGGAACGCGGCCAGAGCCGGCCCCGGCTCCATCTCGGCCAAACGCTGCGGTATCGAGGTATCGAACATACGTTCGTATCGTACCAGGCCCCCCCGACAGAATTGCCGACCCGCGATGAGGGACGTACGCCGCCGGACCCGCCGGTACGGAAGGAGAGCGGCCCGTCGGAGAGATCACGAGCGAATCCGCACTGGTAGCCCCGACCAGATTCGAACTGGCGTTACCGGCTTGAAAGGCCGGCGTCCTGGGCCGCTGGACGACGGGGCCACGATGACGGAACGATGATAGGCGCCCAGAAGCATGCCGCCAGTTGGGCAGCCTCCCCGAAGGCCACGAAGAACTCAAAGCCGTCCCGCCTCGATGATCCTCTGGAGGAACTGTTGGGTCCTCGTCGCTTTCGGATTGGTGAAGATCTCCTCGGGTGGTGCCTGCTCGAGGATACGACCGCCGTCGAGGAAGCAGACCTGATCGGCGATCTCACGGGCAAAACCCATCTCGTGCGTCGCGATGAGCATCGTCATGCCCGAAGCCTTCAGATCGCGGATCACTCCGAGAACCTCGCCGACGAGCTCGGGGTCGAGCGCCGACGTCACCTCGTCGAAGAGCATGAGATCCGGCTGCATCGCCAACGCCCGAACGATGGCGACACGCTGCTGCTGGCCGCCGGAGAGACGATCCGGATACTCCGACGCCTTGTCGGCGAGGCCGAAGCGCTCCAACAGCGTCATCGCCGCGTCCTCCGCCTCCTCGTCGTCCACACCGAGAGCCTTGCGAGGTCCGAGGGTGATGTTGTCGAGCACCATCATGTGCGGGAAGAGATTGAACGACTGGAACACGATCCCGATGTGCCGTCGCACATCGTTCGGACTCACTCCCCTCTCTGTCGTCACCTTGCCGTCGAGCAGGATCCTGCCCGCGTCGATCGCCTCGAGAAGATTCACACACTTGAGCAGGGTCGATTTGCCGGAACCCGACGAGCCGATCAGACAGAAGACCTCGTGCTCACCGACCTGGAGATCTATGTCGTCGAGAACGAGCAGATCTCCGAACGACTTACGGACCTTCTCGAGCATGAGTTTCGGTGTCGCCCTCATACGAGCATCCCACTCGACCGGCGCCGACGGTCACGCTCCGCATACCAGTCGGTGAATCGCGCAAGGGGGACACTCACTGCGAGGAACAGCAGTGCCGCCGCGACGAGCCCCGTGTTGTTGAAATTCAGCGCCGCATAGATCTGCGCTTCGCGCACCGCCTCCCGCGCCCCGAGGATGCTCACCAGCGCAACGTCCTTCTGGAGACTGACGAAACCGTTGAGGAGCGGTGGGATGACGTTCCGCACCGCCTGGGGCAGCACGACATAGCGCAGCGACTGACCCTGGCTGAGCGCGAGAGACCTCGCCGCCGCACGCTGGCTCGGGTGCACCGAATCGATACCCGCCCGGTACACCTCCGCGGTGTACGCGCTGTACGAGATGACGAGTGACGCAACGGCCCAGAACACCGGGCTGGACGGCACCCCGTGAAGACCGAGGGCGGGGACCCCGAAACCGAGCAGCAAGAGGAGGAGCAGCAGGGGGATACCACGAATCAGATCGGTGTATCCCACGGCGAGGATTCGCAGCGGGAAGTACACGGGACCGTGAAGACTGCGCATCACCGCGATGATGAGCGAGATGATCAGGATCAGGGCTTCGGCGACGAGGAACATCTTCACGTCGAGCCAGAACCCGGCAAGCACGTCCGGCCACACCTTGGCGAAATGGGCGCCCGAGAAGAACTGTTTCTGCACTTTCGGCCACGTCGGGGAGCTCAGCACCGCCCAGATGACGATCGTGAAGAACACGACGGTGCTGCCCATGGCGATCAGCGCGGCCCGCGCCCCTTCCTGGGCACGCAGATCACGCCACCGCTGAGGCAGGCTCCGACTCGACCACCCGCGGGACGTCGGCTCGACGTCCCGCGGTGGTCCGAACAGTCTCATCTAGGGAGTGATCACAGGCGCTCCGGTGGCATCCGAAAGCCACTGCTTCTCGATCCCTGCGAGTTCCCCGTTGTCCTTGAGCTTCTGCAAGGCATCGTTCACACAGGCTCGCAGCGGGTTGTCCTTCTGGAACAGCATGCCGAACTGCTCGGGATTGTCCCCCACCGACGGGAACTGACCGACGACCGAGGAACCCTCGATCTCGACCGCGCTGATGTAGAACGCCGTCGGCAGGTCGACGACGATCCCATCGATCTGACCGGCCTCCATCGCGAGTTTCGCGTCGTTGTTCGTGTCATAGACGAACGGCTCCGTGTCAGGCTTGATCTCGTTCTCGATGTACTGAAGGCTCGTCGTACCGATCTGGGCGCCGAGCTTCAACTTCTTCACATCGGCCATTGTCTTCGCGCTCGCTGCAGGCGAGGTGTCGAAGGCCACGAGCGCCTGATTGACGTTGTAGTAGCCGTCGCTGAAGTCGACGACCTGGGCCCGCTCCGGCGTGATCGAGATCTGGTTGATATCGAAGTCGAAGTTCTTCTCACCCGGCTGGTACGAGTTGTTGAACGGAACCACCACCCAGGTGACCTCGTCGGGCGAGAATCCCAGTTCCTTGGCAACCGCGTACGCAACCGCACTCTCGAAACCCTTGCCATTCGAAGGGTCGTTCTCCTCGAACCACGGCGGGAACGCCGGGTCGTCCGTTCCTATCGTCAACACACCAGGGGTGACGAGCCGCAGGTCGCCCTTCGCGCACGACGTCCCTCCACTACCAGCGGTCGTACCGCTCGAACATGCTGCAATGACCATGGCGAGCACGGCCACGAAAATGAGCCAGCGTCCCTTATTCATCCTTCCTCCTCCATGCGACTTCCTGAGCCTAGTGCCGCCCCGCCCACGTTCTGACAGAGTCATGGCCGGCACCGGCCTGGCACGACCCTGTGGACCCGAACGGGAGACCGGCCCTCAGGATTCCAGTCGTGCCGCGACGTCGCGGAGGCGGTGAAGGGTCACTTCCTTGCCGAGGATCTCGAGCGATTCGAACAGCGGAGGGCTCACCGACGATCCGGTCACGGCGACACGAACCGGCTGAAGGCCTCGACGTGCGCCAATGCCCAGATCCTCCAGCATCGCGCGAAGCGCAGACTCGATCGCTGCGTGATCCCACTCTGCGAGACGTCCGAGGCGTTCGATCGCAGCCACCAGCACAGCCGGGGCCGTCTCATGGCCGAGCACTTTCCGCCACGACTTCTCGTCATATTCCAGTCGGTCGGTGAAGACGAAAGCGACCATCGGTGCAACTTCGGTGAGGCTCTTCACACGCTCCTGAATCAGCGGCGAGACCTTGCGGAACCGTTCACGCTCGTCATCGGTGAGCGTCCGCCCGATCGAAACTTCCACGAAAGGAACCGCCCTCGACACGAAGCCGTCGGCATCGAGGTTTCGGATGTAGACGCCGTTCATCCACTCCAACTTCGCCGGATCGAAGACGGCCGGGTTCTTGGAAACGTCGGCAAGGTCGAATCGCTCGACGGCCTGCTCCTTCGTGAACACCGTGACGTCCGGTTCGTAGGACCACCCGAGCAGCGCGAGGTAGTTGAACATCGCTTCCGGAAGGATCCCCCGGTCCCTGTATGCCTGCACGGAGACGTCACCATGACGCTTGGAGAGTTTCTTCCCGTCCGGACCGAACAGCAGCGGCAGGTGGGCGTATGTCGCAACAGGTGCGCCCATCGCCTTCGTGATGAGGATGTGCTTCGGAGTGGAAGAGAGCAGGTCCTCACCCCGCACGACATGGGTGATCCCGTAATCGACGTCGTCGACCGTCGATGCCAGGTGGTAGGTGGGTGATCCGTCGGATCGCAACAGGATGAAATCGTCCACGTCCGCATGGTCGAATCGCATCTCGCCACGCACGAGATCCTGAAACCGGGTCTCACCGGGGCGCGGGACGGCCAGCCGCAATGCCGACGCCTCTCCGGAGTCCTTGCGCTGCGCGGCTTCCTCGGGGTCGATCAGCCGGCAGACGCCGTCGTACCCCGAGAACCCGCCTTGCGCCCTGGCCAACTCTCTGCGCCTCGTCAACTCGTCGGGAGTGCAGAAACACCGATACGCCTTCCCTTGATCCAACAACGCATCGGCGACCTCCCTGTAGCGGTCGAGTCGGTCGGATTGCCGGTAGGAGCCGTGCGGGCCTCCGACGCCGACCCCTTCATCCCAGTCCAGGCCAAGCCACCTCAAGCTCTCTTGCGCATCGTCCTCGTACTCGCGGTGGGAGCGAACCGAGTCGGTGTCGTCGATCCGCACGATGAACACGCCACCCTCATGCCGTGCGAACAGCCAGTTGAAGAGCGCCGATCGGAGATTGCCGATGTGGAGGGGCCCTGTCGGTGAGGGCGCGATGCGGACACGAACGCTCACGAGGCCGCCACCTGATTGGACAGAACGCCGATGCGGTCGATCTCGATATCGACTCTGTCACCGGGAAGCATCGGCCCTGCTCCGGACGGTGTGCCGGTGAGGATGACGTCCCCCGGCAGCAGCGTCATCACCTCGGAGATGAACTCGATCAGTTCATCCACACCGAACACCATGTCGGCGGTCGACCCGGACTGCCTCGTCTCTCCATTGACCCGCGCCGACACGGCCAGACCCTCTCGAGGATCCAGCTCGGTCTCGATCGCCGGACCGAGTGGACAAAACGTGTCGAACCCTTTGCCTCGCGTCCACTGCCCGTCGCGGAGTTGCAGGTCGCGAGCCGTGACATCGTTGGCCGCGGTGTAGCCGAAGATGACCGACTCGGCCTCTTCCGCCTTGACATGATGCGCGACACTGCCGATCACCACCGCCAGTTCTGCCTCGTGGTGCACGTTCTTCGAGATCCGCGGATACATGATCGGGGCGCCGGGGCCGATCACCGCCGTGGCAGGCTTGAGAAACATGATCGGCTCCGAGGGAACACCGGAACCCATCTCCTCCGCGTGTGCAGCGTAGTTCTTGCCGACACAGACGATCTTCGTCGGAAAGACCGGGGCCAGGAGTTTCGCCTCTTTGTAGGGGATGATGGCGTCGGTCTGTCGCCAGGCCACGAACGGACTGCCCTCGTAGACTCGAATGCCGTCCTGTTCGGGGACGCCGTAGGCAATCCCCTCGCCGGTCTGGAGCCGCACGACCTTCATCGGTGCGACCGCTCGACGTCGCGCACGCCTGAACGACCCTGCATCAGGCGGCCAGCATGTCGAGAAGCTCGGCCGGGCTCGCGGTGAGCTTCTCGTCCGGCACGGTCCGCAAGAAGGAACGGCCCTTGTCCCGTTCGTGGGCGGCATGGTCGATCGCGGCGCGTCTGGCATCCGAAAGGACACCCGCGACTTGTCCCGGAAGACCTTCCGGACGCAACCCGAGCAGGATCAAAGCAACCTCGACATCTTCGGACATCGGCCCCCGTCCCGCCAAAGCCGCTCTGGCGCCGGCAACCGTGGCAACGATCCGTTCGAGCGTATCCGGGCGATCGCCTCGATCGAACTCGGCGCCGCGGACGAGACGCAACACCCAGCCGGCGTCCGGACCGGGACGGCCAAACGACCCGCCCCACACCGCCTGTTCGGGGGTGGTGATCTCTCCGGGCCGCCGTTGTTTCCAGGCCGCCGCCTCAGACGCCAGACCCGGGCGAGGCAGGTCGGCGCGGTTCAGTTCGATGTTGGGTTGTTGGGCCACCGGTCAGCCTCCTACACGAAATCCAGCCAGTGGCGGTACCGGTCGAGTTCGCCGGTGACAGTGCCTTTGAACAACTCCTGTGCCCGCTTCGAGACAGGACCGCGCTCGCCGGCACCCACCGACCGGCCATCGAGCTCACGAATCGGCGTCACCTCCGCGGCCGTTCCGGTGAAGAACAGCTCGTCTGCGTTGTAGAGATCACTTCTGGTGACCTCCATCTCTGCAACGTCGTACCCGTCGTCGCGCAGGAGCTGCATCACCGTTGCGCGTGTAATCCCATCGAGGATCCCGGCGGAGACCGGCGGAGTCTTCACCTCCCCGCGGCGCACCAGGAAGAGGTTCTCTCCGGAGCCCTCCGCCACGAACCCGCGCATATTGAGCAGGATGGCTTCGTCATACCCGTCTCGAACGGCCTCGCGTTTCGCGAGCACACTGTTCATGTAGCCGCCCGTCCCCTTCGCGTTTGGCACGAACGCCTGATGGTCGAGCCGCCGCCACGACGACACCCGCACTCGAATACCGCGCCGGAGCCCCTCCTCTCCGAGGTACGCACCCCAACGCCATGCGGCGATCGCGGTGCGGGTCGGAACTCCGGTCGGGTTGAGACCGAGCGACCCCGTCCCGAGATACACCAGCGGACGGATGTAGGCGGATTCGAGCTCGTTCTCTCTGACCACCAGCCGTGCGGCTTCCATGAGCTGATCGACCGTCCACTCCAACTCGAGGCCGTAGGCCCGTGCCGAACTGTGGAGACGCTCCATGTGCTCCCTGTGGCGGAACACGGCAGTGCCATCGGGAGTCTCGTAGGCACGGATGCCCTCGAAGACCCCGGTGCCGTAGTGCAGTGCATGAGCGAGAACATGGACGGTGGCCTTCTCCCATGGAACAAGCTCGCCGTCCATCCAGACAAACCGTGACGTATCCATGTCCCTAGTTTTGCAGATCGCGGGCCGTCGGGTGTCGGCCGCGCCTGCCGATGCCGGATCGGAGACATCCACACCCGATCCCGAACCTGTCCGATCCCGACCGATGAGCTATATCCGGTTCGTCGCAGGCCCGACGCCCCGGGCTACGCTGACGGGATGCATCGGTTCGTCGCATCCTGGTTCGGTTCCGGGCTCATACTCAGACGACTTCGGGGTTCCGATGCAGGTTCGGGAACGGTCGCTTCGGTGGTGACCCTGGTCATTGCCCTCCTCCTGCATCCATTCGGGTGGGGTGTGCAACTCGCAGCCGCACTGGCCGTCACCGCGCTCGCCCTCTGGTCTGCCGGCCCGTTCGCCGAAGGAGACCCCGGATGGGTCGTCGCCGACGAGGCCGCCGGCATGCTGTGGGCCACGATTGGCCTCGGAGGATGGGCGGCGGTCGTCGCGTTCGTCGTGTTCCGTGTCGCCGACATCACCAAGCGATTCCCCGGCGTCTCCGAAGCGGAACGCCTACCCGGCGCGCTGGGAGTCACCGCGGACGACATCATCGCCGGCCTCTACGGACTCGCCGCCGGATGGGCGCTCTTCGCCATCCTGGCGTGACGACGTGTCGGCTCCACCCGCTCCGGTTCGGGAGAGAGACTCGACGGCGGTCAGTGCAGATCCAGTTCGACGGCGACCGCCTCGCCGACACCGCGCATGGCCCGCAATCCGTCCAGTTCCGTATCCGACATGCTGCGGTCGACGCTCAGCGCCATCAACGCGATCCCCGGCTGATCCTGTGATCGTCCCAAAACCATATCCGCAATGTTGATGTCGAGTTCTCCGAGGAGGGTACCGACCCTGCCGATCATCCCCGGGATGTCCTGGTTACGGATGATCAACAGGTGACTTGCCAGCGGAAGCTCGAGCGCAAA
Organism: Actinomycetota bacterium; assembly: GCA_013152275.1. Lineage (NCBI taxonomy): Bacteria > Bacillati > Actinomycetota > Actinomycetota bacterium. The sequence continues at coordinate 49,327 of JAADGS010000070.1, forward strand.
CCCGAGTATCCCGGCGATGAGCGGGCCCCGACCGACCGTGCCGGCAACGGAGATCGCGCGACCGGCCACCATCCCTGAAACCCGAAACACCGACTGATACCCGCGAGCCTCTTCAGAAGACTCCTCCTCCACCCTGACGCCTCGATCCGCCGCCATCGCGGGAGCGTTGACATAGGAGACCGGTGCATCGCTGCTCCCGGCGAGCGCCCCTTTGAGCACTCCAAGGCGCAGGGGACGAATCGGGTATCCGCCGAGTCGCCCTTCGGCTCGTATCGTGAGGACGCGCGGAAGGCCACCGGCGAGCGCCACGAACACCTTGCCGAGATGTTCGGCAACTGCCAGGAACCGCCGCACTTCATCCGAGATGTCCTGGCCGAGATCGACGTTGACCGCCGAGAGCACGAGTTCACCGTTGAGCGCAGCCACGACTGCTTCGGCGACGTCGGTGGCCGCACGATCCTGGGCTTCGCGCGTCGAAGCTCCAAGATGCGGCGTGAGTACGACCTGAGGTAGCTCGAACAACGGACTGTTACGCAGCGGCTCCGACGCGTACACGTCGAGGGCGGCACCGGCGACCTTGCCCGATCTCACTGCGTCCGCCAGTGCCTCCTCGTCGATGATCCCGCCTCGAGATGTGTTGACGATCCGCACACCGTCCCGCATGAGTGCCAAGAGGTCGGCTCCGATCAGTCCTTCCGTCTCCCTCGTCCGGGGAAGGTGCACCGTGATGAAATCGGCTTCCGCGCACAACCCTGCCAAATCGGCGGAGAGCTCGACCCCGACGCGGGATGCCCTGGCGGGCAGAACGTAGGGGTCATACCCGATGAGCCGCATCCCGAACGCCGCCGCCCTCTTGGCAACCAGCGTTCCGATGTTGCCCAGCCCGATGATGCCGAGGGTCTTGCCGTGCACTTCGACGCCCCGGAACCGCTTTCGGTCCCATGATCCGCTCCGCAACGCGGCATCTGCCTGGGCGATATTGCGTGCCTGGGCCAGCAGGAGAGCCATGGTGTGCTCGGCGGCCGATATGGTGTTTGCCTGCGGGGCGTTGACGACGAGAACGCCTGCTCGGGTCGCGGCCTCCAGATCGATATTGTCCACGCCGATCCCCGCACGGCCGATGACTCGCAGCTTGGAAGCTGCCTCGATCATTCCCGCATCGACCCGGGTGGCGGAGCGAACAACAAGCGCGTCTGCCTCTCGGAGACGCCGTATGAGCTCCTCGTGATCCGCCTCGGTGGCCAGATCCACCTCGGCGTTGACGGCCAACAGTTGCAACCCTGCATCCGCTATGGGCTCTGCGACGACGATCTTCACAGCCGACATTGTTGCCGTTTGAAGCCACAAAACCAACATCGTGGCCGGCGATGCCATAGAGTTGGGTGAGAAAACTCACTGGAGGTGGCGTATGAAGACATGGGCTCCCAAGATCATCGTTGCGGCAACCGACGGCTCCGAAGGCAGTGTTCGAGCTTCACAGGTGGCAGCCAACATCGCCCGGGCATGGGGTTCCAAGCTCCTGCTCGTCACCGTGGTACGCCCTCCTGAGGGGTGGTGGGGCATCGGCGGCGCCCCTCCGACCGCCACCGCTCTCACCAAGGCGCTGGACGAGGCGCAACAGGAAGCACTCGACTCGACGCTCGACGCTCTCGACCTCGACGACGTCGACTATGAGACGGTCGAGGAGCTGGGCGATCCGGCTGCGACGATCGTCAGTTTCTGCGAGCAGAACAACGCCGATCTACTCGTCATCGGCCGTCGCGGTGCCGGGTTGATCGAACGCTTCATCCTGGGATCGGTTGCCGACCGTCTCGTCCACTATGCGCCGTGCCCGGTCATGGTCGTGCCGTTGTAGCTCAGAACATCACAAACCGGAGCTCGGTCATCTCCTGCACGGCGTAGGCGGGGCCCTCCCTCGTGTTCCCCGACTGTTTCACGCCTCCGTATGGCTGCTGATCCGCACGGTAGGTCGGCACTTCGTTGATCAGGACGCTCCCGAAGTGCAACGCCCGTACTGCCCGCAGTGCTTTGCCCAGATCGTTCGTGAAGACGCCTGCGTTGAGCCCGAAATCGGTGGCGTTGGCGATCCCGATGGCCTCATCGAACGTCTCGTAGCCGATCGTCACGACCACAGGGCCGAACACTTCCTTCGTACACAGATCCGTGTCGAGTGGAGCGTCGGCCACCACGGTCGGTCGCAGCAGGCCGCTCTCGACGTTGCCACCCGCCACGAGCCTCGCCCCCTCCGCGACTGCAGCCTGAATCCATCGCAACACGCGTTCGGTCTCCGCCGCATCGATCAGCGGGCCGACATCCGTCGCCTCGTCCAGTGGATCGCCGACGACGAGGGAATCGACGGCTTTCGCGAGAAGATGTTCGAGCGCATCCTTGACGTCCCTGTGGACGAGAATGCGCTGTGTGGAGATGCAGCTCTGTCCTGCATGGGAGAAGCCTGCGGTTCGCACCGCCGAAGCCACCCTGTCCAGGTCGACGCCCGGTTCGACGATCAGCGGTGAGCTCGAGCCAAGCTCCAACGACACCTTCTTGTGCGGGGCGCGTGCCCGGATCTGCCATCCGGCGGCCGGGCTTCCCGTGAACGAGATCAGCGCGGGGATCGGATGATCGACGAGGGCGCCGCCAACGGTCGCCCCTGGACCGGTGACGACCGTGATCCAGTCCGACGGAAGGCCGGCTTCGATCAAGAGATCCACGAGAGCGATCGCCGACAGCGGCGTCGCCGATGCCGGTTTCAACACGACCGGACAGCCGGCGGCAATCGCCGGACCCACCTTGTGGGCGACCAGGTTGAGGGGGAAGTTGAACGGGCTGATCGCGGCCACGACCCCGATCGGCACCCGCATCGCAAAGCCGATCCGCCCTTCCCCGGCTTGGGACGCTTCCATCGGAACCATCTCTCCGGTGAACGTGCGTGCCACCGCGGCAGAGAACGTCAGCGTGTCGACGGCTCGCATCGCCTCCGCCGTTGCCGTCCTGATCGGCTTGCCGGATTCCCTGGCAATCACCTCTCCAAACTCGCGAACACGGCCTCTGAGCAGTCCCGCCGCCTGTTCGAGAACACGCGCTCTCGCGTGCCTGGGGAAATCGTCACGTGCAAGCACCGCCGCCGCAGTCCGACACGCGGCATCGACGTCGTTCGCATCGCACAAGGGGACGGTGCCCACGACCTCACCGTCGTACGGGTTTCGAACCTCGATGACATCGCTCTTCATCGCTTGACCGCCCTCAGCAGCGCCAGCGACAGCAGCCCGAATACCAATCCCGCGGCGAGAAGACTCACCGCGGCGGGCATGTCCTCCGCTCCAACCGCGTGAACGACCGCCAGCCATCCTGTAACCAGCCCCGAAAGCACGGCAAACCATGCCGCAGTACCTAGTGCGCGCATCTCTCTCCTCTCGTCACCCTGAAGCTTGGCACACACACGCTCTTCGCGTCACGGCGAACCCAGGGCTCGTAGGGGTCGTGACGACCCCCCTGAGCCCTGGGTTCAAGAGTTTGCGTCGGTGGGCTCGTACACGATCGTGCCGAAGAGCTCCCGGTCGACCCGTCTCTCCGCTGCACGGCCATCCGGTGAGAGCAGCCACTCGGCAAGGTCGGCGGCCGCTCCACGATTCGAGGCGTGTGCCACGACGATGAGGTGATACGGGTTGACGAGCCGCGGATCGTCCGACGACACCGGCACGAGCGAAAGTGTCGGCGCGGCGGCCAGATACGCGCCGAGCTCCGCGAGTGTTGCGGCGTTCCGTTGATCAGCGACCTGCAGCGTGAATCCCATGCCCTGACCGGTTTCGATATACCAGGGGCGGCCCGTCGGATCGATCCCCGCGTCTCGCCACAACTCGATCTCCTTCGCGTTGGTGCCGGAGCCGTCGGCACGGGTGACGAACGGGAAGGACCGCCGCGCGATCGCGCGCAGAATCTCCTCGGGTGGACCGGACAGCCCGGAATCGGGAGGGGCCACGATCACGAATCTGGAGTCGATGAACGGTGCGTACCGAAACGCCAGCCCCTCATCGACAAACCGGCGCTCCTGATCGGGAGCGTGGGTGATGAGCAGGTCGGCGGATTCGCGCCGCCCCAACTCGAGCACCCGACTCGTTGCATCGCCGACGACGCTCACCTCGATTCCCGGATGCTCGGACTCGTAGATGTCGATCACCGCATCGAGGAAGCCGGAGTCGACCACGGTCGTACCGGCGGCGACGATCACCCGGTCTCCTCCTGCGCACCCCACGAGCAGAGCCGCAATCATCACAGCGACGAGCGCCCGCCTCATGTCGGAACGATTCGAACCGCGGTGGCCTTCACGGCAACGGTCACCTCGGATCCGGAGTGAAGGTCGAGCATCGCCTGCGCACCCGGCGTGATGAGCGCGACGACTCTGACACCGACGTCGACGACGACTTCGATGAGCCGATCCACCTGCCGAAGGTCGACGACCCTGCCGCGCCAGTGGTTTTGTGCAGATCCGGTTTTTGCCGCCCCCCCATAGATCGTTACGGCCTCCGCTCCGAACAGTGCCCTGGCGGACGAGCCCGAAGGCAGCGAACCCATGCCCCACACCTCGACGCTTCCAAGGTCGAGGGCAACGAGCGGATGGACCGAACCCGACGTGCGACCTTCGAGAACGTTCGCCGTGCCGATCACCGACGCCACCCTCTCTGTGGCAGGGAGAGCGAAGACCTCCGAGACCGGGCCGACCTGCTGGATGGCCCCATCGATCATCACCGCCACCGAATCTCCCATCGCAACCGCCACGTCACGGTCGTGGGTCACGATGACCACTCCACGATCGTCGAGCGCCGCCACGAGCTCGTGGGCGACATCCATGCGATCTCGCACGTCGAGCGCCGCCAGAGGCTCGTCGAGCAGAACCCACGGCTCCGGTCGGGCAATCGTGCGTGCAAGGACGAGACGCTGACGCTCTCCCCCACTCAACGTGCCCGACGGACGCCTGAGCACCTCCGGTGCAAGTCCGAACCGCTCGACCAGTTGCCGGGCACGCGCCGCCTGCTCACTCGACAGCCCCAGTCCGAGGTTGTGTCCTGCGCTTCCACGGAAGAGGTACGGACGTTGAGGAAGGTAGGCGGTCTCGAGAGCAGGGCCCGGCAGCCGTCCGGCCAGCATTCGCAGCAGGGTCGTCTTGCCGGCGCCGTTCGGGCCGAAGATCACCGCTTTTCCGTTCGGGTCGAGGATCAGCTCGGGAACGGTGACGACAGACCCGTACCGCAAGTTCGTCAGTACCTTCACGCGCCCCGCTCCTGCAGCCACGTCAGGGAGAGGTTGACGACCAGTGCAATGGCCATCAGGACGATGCCGAGAGCCAGCGCCTCCCCGAACCGAGCCTGGCGGGCTTCTTGAACGATCGCTGTCGTCAGCACTCGTGTCTCTCCCCGGATGTTGCCGCCGATGATGAGGACCGCACCGACTTCGGAGACCACGCGCCCGAAGGCGGCCGCCACGGCTGCCACAACGCCGGGCCACGCCTCTCGAAGGGCGACTCTTGCACGGCTCACCTTCGACAGGCGCAACGCAGCGAGCTGTTCGTGAGCGTCGCCGGGCAGGCCGCGGATGGCTCCGGACGTGACACCGGCGGCGATCGGTATGGCGAGCATCGTCTGGGCGATCACCATCGCCATCGGAGTGAAGATGAGCCCCCACGATCCAAGCGGACCTTCACCCCACAGCAGCAGCAACAACAACAGGCCGGCGAGGACGGGCGGCATCCCCATGCCGGTGTTCACCGCCGCAAGGAGCAGCCTCCTCCCCCTGAATCGGCCAAGACCGAGCGCAGCCCCCAGAGGAACACCTGCGAGTACGCCGAGCAGCGTCGCCGTTCCGCTCACGACGAGCGTGAGCCACACGACGGCCTGTAGCTCGGCTCCGAACCGGCCGATGATCTCCACCGCCTGGCGGATCACATCCGCGAGAAAGCTCATCGGATCTTGAAGTACCAGAGCCAGGCGACGGCGCCGATCACGGCCGCCCAGAGGGCGAGTCTGACGAGTTTCTTCAGCAGCCAGAAGCCGACGAGCACTGCTGCTGCGATCGCGATGATCAGCGGCACGTTTTGCACAGAACGGAGCCTAATCACACTCGGCGGTCGACCGTCAGAGACAGCGGGCCACCGGCTACTCGAGGACAACGGACGCCGGGGTGAGACGGGGAACGACTCGATCCGCCGCGCCCAGATCTGCGGATCCGGAGCGCTGGACTCCCACGACGAACATTCCTGCCCGCTTGGCCGCCATCACGCCCGCAGGAGAATCCTCGACGGCGACACAGACCTCGGGCGAGAAGCCGAGCCGGCGAGCGGCTTCCAGGAAGACATCCGGCTCAGGCTTGCCGGCGTCGACCTCGTCCCCTGCGACCACGACTTGAAAGAAGCGATCCAGGCCGGTGGAAGAGAGCGAAAGGGCCAGGCGCCGCCGAGAGCTCGACGACGCCACGGCGAGCGGGACATCGCGTGCCACCAGGGCTTCCAGCGTATCTTCGACATCCTCAAAGGCTTCCAGTGACGTTGTGAACCGTTGCGAGATCGCGATGGCCAGCTCCTCGGACAGGCGGCCAGACGGCGGCAAGGCAACTCGCCGGGCGAAATGGTCGTAGGCGTCGGCTTCGGAACGACCCGTCAACAGCTCGATGTCGGCGTCGCTCGGGGTTGTCCCATATCGTGTGAGCACCGCGCTCCACGCATCCCACGCAAGCGCTTCGGAGTCGACGAGGACACCATCACAGTCGAACACTACGGGAGTCATGCTCTGGAGCGCAGCATCTCGTTGGCGAGTTTCGGATCCGCCTTGCCTCTGGTTGCCCGCATCACTTGTCCCATCAGGAAGCCAAGCACCTTCATGTCCCCGGTCCTGAGCCGATCCGCCTCCTTCGGGTTGGCGCCGAGCACCTCATCCACGACCGCCTCGAGCACGCCCACGTCGCTCAACTGGAGCAAGTCGCGCCGCTCGGCGACCTCTCTCGGTGAGCCCTCACCGCTCAGAACGCCTTCGAGAACGGTTTTCGCCGCGCTGATGGACAGGTCGCCACCATCGACGAGGCGACACAGCTCTGCGAGCGCCTCTCCGGAAATGGACGTATCGGACAGTTTCCCGCCTTCTCTGCGCAGGTAGGCGGTGACCTCACCGGTCAACCAGTTTGCCACGGTGCGGGCCTTGCCACCCGCGCCGACCGCCACCTCGAAGAGACTCCCAAGGCCCCCTGCCACCAGCGTTGCAGCCGTGCCCGGATCGAGCCCGAGGGCGATGTAGCGCACACGTTGCCGGGCCGGCAGCTCGGGAAGTCCGGCCCGAATACGTTCGCGCCACTCGTCGGAGACCACGATCGGCACGAGGTCCGGTTCCATGAAGTAGCGGTAGTCCGAACTCTCCTCTTTGGACCGCATGCTGTGCGTCACACCCGCGGCCTCGTCCCAGTGCCGGGTCTCCTGGCTGACCGGCGTTCCGGCGTCGAGGAGCCGCCTTTGCCGTTCGATCTCAAACGTCAACGCGCGCTCCAGCGAGCGAAACGAGTTCATGTTCTTGATCTCCACTTTGACACCAAGCGCTTCGGAGCCTTGCGGACGCAGCGAGATGTTGGCGTCAAACCTCATGCTGCCCTCCTCCAGCCTCGCATCCGAGACGTCGAGCGTCGCCACGATCTCCCGCAGCTCCTGAACGTAGGCGCGAGCCTGTGCGGGGCTTCGAAGGTCCGGCTCCGAGACGACCTCGACGAGCGGTACACCGGCACGGTTGAAGTCCAACAGGGTGTAGTCGGCGCTCTGAATCCGGCCGTCGCCGCCGACATGTGTCGACTTCCCGGTGTCCTCTTCCATGTGCACCCTGGTCACCCCGATCCGCGCGAGCTCCCCTTCCGCGATGACGTCGAGGTGACCATCTGAACAGATGGGAATGTCGAACTGTGAGATCTGGTAGTTCTTCGGCATGTCCGCGTAGAAGTAGTTCTTGCGGTGAAAGACCGACCACGGAGCGATCGTCGAATCCAACGCCAGGCCGATGGCGACGATCCACTCGATGGCCTGCTCGTTGGGCACCGGCAGCGCACCTGGCAGTCCAAGACACACCGGACAGGTGTGCGTGTTCGGCTCGGCACCGAACTCGGCCGAACATCCGCAGAACATCTTCGACCGTGTCTTCAATTCGACGTGTGTCTCGATCCCGATGACCGCCTCGTAGCTCATGGCGCCACCTTTCGAGACGGCAACCGCCGAAACTCCGCCAGACGCTCGACCTCGGCCGCAACCCTGAACAGCATGCGTTCCCCGAGTGCCTGCGCCATCACCTGGAAGCCGATGGGGAGTCCCTTCGCATCCACGCCCACGGGGACGCTGATCGAGGGATCTCCGGCAAGGTTCGAAGGGATCGTGCAGATGTCGCTCATGTACATCGACAGGGGATCCTGCGTCCGAGCGCCCAACGCGAATGCCGTGGTCGGACTCGTCGGTGAGACGAGCGCGTCGACGTTCGCGTACGCCTCCGTGAAGTCCGCGATCACGAGCGTGCGGACACGCTGTGCCTGTCCGTAGAACGCGTCGTAGTAGCCGGCAGAGAGCGCGTACGTGCCCAGCAGCACGCGACGGGTCACTTCCGGACCGAACCCGGCGTGTCGGGTGCGGGCCATCATCTCTTCGACAGTCCCCCCGTCGACCCGGTTGCCGTAGCGAACCCCGTCGAATCGTGCCAGGTTCGCCGAGCACTCGGCCGGAGCGATCAGGTAGTACGTCGACAGGGCGTACTCGGTCGACGGCAGTGAGACCTCGACGATGTCGGCGCCGGCGTCCGAGAGCCTGTCGACCTGTCTGGTGAATGCGTCGAGGACGTCCGGTTCGATTCCCTCACCGGAGAGCTCCCGGACCACCCCGATCCGAATGCCGGAGACACCCTCGTCGAGACCGGAGCGAAACTCGGGAGCCTCTCCCCGGTACGACGTCGCGTCCATGGGATCGTGTCCGATGATGGTCTCGAGGACGGAGACGGAGTCCTCCACCGTGCGGGTGATCGGACCGATCTGGTCCAGGGAGGACGCGAAGGCGATCAGCCCATAGCGGGATACGAGGCCGTAGGTCGGCTTCATGCCGACGACACCGCACAGCGACGCAGGCTGGCGGATCGAACCTCCGGTGTCGGAACCGAGGGCCGCGAGCGCGGATCCTGCCGCGACGGTGACCGCCGATCCTCCCGAGGAGCCGCCGGGGACCCGATCGGTATCCCACGGGTTCCGACTGGGTCCGTACGCCGAGTTCTCCGTGGAAGACCCCATCGCGAATTCGTCCAGGTTCGTCTTGCCGACGAGAACGGCTCCGCCGGCGCGAAGCCCTTTCACGACCGTCGCGTCGTAGGGCGGGGTGTAACCGGCGAGGACCTGCGAGCCTGCGGTCGTTTCGACACCTCTTGTGACCATGTTGTCCTTGACGGCGACAGGGATGCCTTGGAGCGGTCCGAGATCCTCGCCCCTGCCGAAGGACTCGTCGGCCGCGACCGCGGCGGCGCGGGCGCCTTCCTGGTCCAGCGTCAGGTACGCGTGCAACTCGGCCTCTGTCCGGGCGGCCTGCTCCTTCACGGCTTCGAGGAGTTCGACCGCGGAGGTTTCTCCGGAACGCAGCAGTTCGGCTGCCTGCCGGACGGTGAGATCCGTCAGGTCGGTCATCAGGTCTCCATCGCGGGCGGCACCCGGAAGTACCCGTCCTCGGTTGCCGGAGCCTGATCGAGGATGACGGAGCGCTCGAGGGAAGGCCGTACATCGTCCGGACGGAACGCGTTGACCATCGAAAGCGGATGGGAGGTCGGCCGAACGCCATCGGTCGGAAGCTGCTGCACCCTCGCCGCGTGGTCGAGAATCACTCCGAGTTGATCCCGGTACCGGTCCAGTTCCTCATCGGACAGATCGATACGGGCGAGCCGCGCCACATAGGCGATGTCGATGTTGATGGGCATGCGCCGATGTTAGGCGGCAAACGAGGCACAAACCGCATCGGTTGCCGCCCGCTTCCTTCAGGACCCGGAGCCCAACATCTCTTCCAGAAGTGCCTCGACTCTGCGCCCGATCTCGTCACGTACCGCCCTGACGGCCTCGATGGGCTGCCCGTGAGGATCGGGAAGCTCCCAGTCGATGTATCGCTTCCCCGGGAAGTAGGGACAGGCATCTCCGCACCCCATCGTCACGACGACATCCGACGCCTCGACGATGTCGTCGGTGAACGGCTTCGGAAACGCCTCGGACATGTCGATGCCGATCTCGGCCATCGCCTCGACGGCCTGCGGATTGACTTCACGGCCCGGATTCGACCCACCGGCGAACACGATCAACCGGTCCCCCGCAAGGTGCCGGGCCCACGCCGCCGACATCTGGCTGCGACCTGCATTGTGAACACAGACGAAGATCACCGCAGGTGTCTTCGATCCCTTGCCGAGGATGGAACGGGCAACGAGGCGATCTCGCACGAACTGTTCGAGATTCCCTTCGTCGTGGTCGCCGACTCCCGCCAGCACCAACCGCGTCTCTTCGATCAGGCCGGCGACATCTGCCGGATCGACAGTGAATTCCTCCGACAACCGACGCTGCAACGATACCTCCCGCTCGCAACCCCTACGGTAACGGATCTTCTTCGAAGCCCACTAACGTGAGCATCCGCAACATCGTGGGGCCGGACCGTGAACATACTGATCGCAGCAGCCGAATATGCGCCGCTGGCTCGTACGGGGGGCCTCGGAGAGGCGGTTGCCGGCCTTGCCGGTGCACTGCGACGTCTCGACGTCGATGTCACCGTCGTCATTCCTCGCTATCGACATCTGGCGGATGCAGGGATACCCGTGACTGAGCCGGTGCCTGCACGCCGTATCGATGTCGACGGGATCGGCGTCTTGGCACTCGAAGATCCCGAGGCATTCGATCGAGATGGCATCTACGGCCCGACGCCGGGGACTGCATACGAGGACGAATGGTGGCGTTGGGGTCGGTTCGCGAAACTGGTCGGAGGACTCGCGGGCAGTTTTGATCTTCTGCATGTCAACGACGGCCAACCGGCCCCGGCGGTCCTCCTCACCGATACCCCGTCCGTCCTGACCGTGCACAATGCCTCGTATCCGCTGCTCGGTCCCCTGAAGGAATCTGCCGACATCCTCGGCGTCCATCCCCGCCACCGCCGTCTGGGCGGATCGCTCGAGTGGTACGGGCAGGCGAACTACCTCAAGGCCGGCCTCGTCGGCGCGAGCAGGGTCATCACCGTCAGCCCTTCTTTCGCAGCCCAGATCATGTCCGACCTCGAGGTGACCGCAGGTCTGAGCGAGGTGATCCGCTGGCTCGATCATCCGGTGCAAGGGATCCTCAACGGAATCGATGTCTCCCACTGGATCCCGTCCAACGATGCCGCCCTGCCGGCACCGTTCACCGCCAGGAGGTTGCGTGGACGGGATGAGGCGAAGTCGGCACTCCTGTCCGTGGCAGGTCTCGAAGAGGGTTTCCTGCTTGGCAATGTCGGCCGGATGACCGAGCAGAAGGGACTGGATCTCCTCGACGACCATCTCGATCGTCTCGTCGATGAGGGGTTCCGACTGATCCTCGTGGGAAACGGAGACCTCGACGAGATGGTGGACGGATGGGCGGCCAGGCATCCGACGGCGGTCTGGCACGGCCCATACGACGAGTCGCTCTCCCGGCTCGTCTTCGCCGGCTCCGATGCCTATGTCATGCCATCGCGTTTCGAACCGTGCGGCCTCGGACAGATGTACGCGATGCGGTACGGCAGCCTTCCGATCGCCCGGCTGACGGGAGGTCTGGCCGACACGGTCATCGACGTCGACGAGCTGCCGGACGAGGCGACCGGTTTCGGTTTTCGTTTGTTCGACGCGCGGGAGCTGACCAAGACGATTCGACGCGCCCGCCGCATCCATGATCACCGGCGCGGCATCTGGCGGACCATGCAGCGCAGGGGCATGCAGCGGGACTGGTCGTGGGACCGTGCCGCGGGGGAGTACATGGACGTGTACCGGGCCGTCCTCGATCACTGAACATTGCCCCCTTCCCGAAGCGACGGACTTGGGTGACAATGGCATCGTGTCGACGCAGGAGGAAGAGATGGCCGTGTACAAGGTGATCGAGCTCGTCGGGACGAGCCCAACGTCGTGGGAGGAGGCAGCGACCAGTGCAGTCGCCGCAGCATCGAATTCGCTGCAGGACCTGCGCGTCGCGGAGATCGCCGACCTCGATCTGCAGCTTGGCGAGCAAGGTCAGGTGGTCGCCTACCGGGCCAAGGTCAAGGTCTCGTTCAAGTACCACACCACCTAACCCGTTCTCGTGACGGTTGAGCCGGATTATTCCCGTGAAGCGTCACGAGAACGGCTCTTCGCTGATGAGAAAGCGTCGCAGCGCATCGAACGCGCTCTGAAGGTTGTCGATGGGAACGCTCTCGTCGACCTGGTGGGCACGCGAGGTCTCACCGGGGCCGTAGTTGGCACCGGGTACGCCCCTTCCGGCGAGCCGGGCCACATCGGTCCACGCCTGTTTCGGCCGTACGACGGCGCCGGTCGCGTCGATCAGCGCCCGCAGATATGGGCTCCCCTCCGGTATCGGCGCGCCAGGTGCACGATCGACGATCTCGATGCTGTCTGCGTCGGACGCGATCTCTCGGAGTCTGGCCTCGGCATCATCGAGTGAGCGGTTCGGAGCGAACCGATAGTTGAGATTGATCTCGACGGCCGCCGGAACGATGTTGCGGGCGACCCCACCCCGGATCATGGTCACGGTGGCGACCTCACGAAACTCCAGACCCGCGACATCGACGACTTCGGGCTCACGCTCATGCAGCGCGGCCAGCCACCGTCCGGCCTTGGTGATTGCATTCTCTCCGGTCCATGGCCGAGCGGAATGTGCAGCCACACCCTCGAAACATACGGTCGCGTTGATCGCCCCGACACACCCCAACTGGAGCTCGAGATCGGTGGGTTCCAACACGATCGCAAACACCGCATCGGAAAGCCATTCTGCATACTCGAGAACCGGTTCGAGCCCGTTCTCGTCCGCAGAGCCTTCCTCCTTGTCGTAGAAAACTCCGATGACGTCGTACGGGCCGATCACAACGTCGGCATCGAGAAGCAGGTGCATCATGACCGCGAGCCCCGCCTTCATGTCGGAAGCGCCCAAGCCGACCACCCGCCCATCGGCCACGTGCGCAAGCCCCTGGCCCTGGGAGGGAACCGTGTCCAGATGACCGAGCAGCAGCACGAGGGGTCGTCCGGTCCGCTTGCCGACGAGGACGCTGTTCCCGATGCGTGTAACCGCCGTTCTGCCCCAGATCGGCAGAAACCGCTCGGTGATGTGGGTGGCCAGCCGACCTTCGCCGCCGGTCTCCGACGGAATGTCGATGATCTCGATGAGGGTGCGAACGAGCTCGTTCATATCTGGACCTCGAAGGTTCGCAACGCGTCGTTGAGCGAGGTCTTGTCATCGGTCGACGCGGACCGCCTCCCGATGATGAGGGCGGCGGGAAGCTGATAGGTGCCGGCAGGGAAGTCCTTCGCCCGTGTCCCGGGGATGACCACGGAGCGTTCGGGGACACGCGCACGGTATTCGATCGGTTCGGGTCCCGTCACGTCGATGATCGGGATGCTCGAGCTGAGCACGACGTTGGCGCCGAGCACCGCACCCTGCTCGACGAGCACGCCCTCGACGAGGATGCAGCGGCTGCCGACAAATGCTCCGTCCTCCACGATGACCGGGCGAGCGCCCGGCGGCTCCAGAACGCCGCCGATTCCGACCCCGCCGGAGATGTGCACGTCCCGACCGACCTGGGCGCAGGACCCGACCGTCGCCCAGGTGTCGATCATCGTCCCGGAGCCCACGTATGCACCGATGTTCACGTAGCCGGGCATGACGACCACGCCCGGCTCACAGAAAGCACCGTACCGAACCGTCCCCGGCGGGACCACCCGCACCCCGGCGTCCGCAAGGTTGCGCTTCGTGGGGATCTTGTCGTGGTACTCGAATGGCCCGGCAGTCATCGTCCTGACCGCCTGGAGCCGGAAAAAGAGCATGATGGCTTCCTTCACCCAACGGTTCACCGTCCAGACACCGTCGATCTTCTCCGCGACACGCAGCACCCCCTCATCCAGGGCTGCGACGGTTCTGTCCACCGCATCACGGGCCCCCTCGAGTAGCGAGAGGTCCTCGTATGCGGCCTCGATCAGTTCCCGGTCAGACATGAACGCAGCACCTCCACCGCTCTTTCGCACTCTTGCACCGTCGGAACGAGTGCAAGACGAATGTAGCCCTCACCACCGGCCCCGAACACGCTTCCCGGCGAAACGACGACTCCGTAATCGAGCAGCCGCTTCGCCACGGCCGTGTCGTCACCGACGTTGACCCACAGATACAGAGCGCCCTCGGAGGCGGCGACCGTGTACCCGAGATCCTCGAAGGCCTTCCTCAACACCGCTCGCTTCCGACCGAACACCGCCCTGCGCACCGCAACGTGTGCATCGTCGGACCATGCGGCTACTGCCGCGGCCTGAACGAATTCCGGCGCCGCGGTACCGGTCGACGAGCGAAGTTCGCGAAGCAGGGCGATCGCATCGGCATCTCCGACGATCGCCGCACTCCGGTAGCCGGTCATCCCCGACCGTTTGGAGAGGCTCAGGTACACCAGAAGTCCCGTGAGGTCCTCATCCGCGACCTGCAGCATCGAAGGCGGTGGTTCGGATTCGTAGATATCGGCATAGCACTCGTCCGAGCAGACAAGGGTGTCGGTCGCCCTGGCCCTGTCGTGGATCGCGGCCAGTTCGTCGGAGGTCGCGACGGCACCGGTCGGGTTGTGCGGATAGTTGACCCACAGCATCGATGCCTTGATCCACGCGTCTTCATCGATCTGGTCTGGTCCGAGTACGAAGCTCGCGTCGAGCTGGACCGGCAGGGGAACGGCTCCTGCGAGGAGCGCGCCGCGTGCATACACCGGGTACGCGGGAGTCGGCCAGATGACCCCGTCGCCGGCGTCCCGGTTCACGAAGGCGAGTGCCGTCGAGAAGATCGCCTCTTTCGAACCGGCCGTGGCGAGCACCTGTGTCGCCGGGTTCACGGCGACACCGAAACGCCGATGCACATACGCCGCCACCGCCGTTCTCAGCTCCGGTGTGCCTGCCGTCGTCGGGTATTGGGAAACCTCGGGAACGGCCGCTTTCAGCGCCTCCGGGATGAACGGTGGCGTCGGCTCCCGCGGGTCTCCGAGCGAGAAGTCGGTCAGGGTCTCCCCTGCGGCGCGCATCGCCCTGGCCTTCTCCTGTAGCGGTGCCATCGGGTAGGTGCCGAGCGAGGTGAGTACGGGATTGACATGCATACCGGAACGGTAGTCGGCCGTTCCGGCCACGTTCAGTCTTCCAGAACGGCCGGGCCTCGCGTGAGCAGCCGCTCGAAACCTTCGGTATCGATCACCGGTATCCCGAGGCTCTGCGCCTTCGCCAGTTTCGAACCCGGCGAGTCGCCTGCCACGACGACCGAGGTTCTCTTCGAGACCGACCCGACCACCGTCCCCCCGCGAGCTTCGATGGCCTCTTTCGCCTCGTCTCTCGACCAACCTTCGAGTCTTCCCGTCAGCACCACCCGCAGCCCCGCGAGGAGATCCTCATCCTCGGAGGTGTCTTCGGTGAGCTGCACCCCTGCGGCCCGCAGCTTCTCGATCAGCGCCACCGTCTCGGGCGACTGGGCCCATGCGTGCACGGACTCTGCGATGACCGGACCGACCCCTTCGATCGCCGCGATCTCCTCTTCGGATGCCGCCAGCAGCGCGTCGATGGTGTGAAACCTGCGCGCAAGCGCTCGGGCGACCGTTTCACCGACGTGGCGGATGCCGAGACCGATCAGCAGCTTCGAGAGCGGCCGGTGTTTCGCGTCGGCGATCGCCTCCATGAGGTTGGCGACGGACACGTCACCCCATCCTTCGAGCCCCTCGAGGTCGTCCGGCTCCAGGAAGAAGATGTCGGCGGGGTCACGAATCAGTCCTTCCTTGATGAGCAGATCGATCGTTTTGTACCCCAACCCCTCGATGTCCAAGGCGCTGCGCGACGTGAAGTGGAACAGCCATTCCCGCAGCCGCGACGGACACGTGAGCCCGCCGGTGCAGCGGGCGACCTTCTCCCCCTCGGGCTTGACGATGGGACTGCCGCAGAACGGGCACTCGGCCGGCATCGTCCAGACCCGTTCGGAGCCGTCACGGCGCGACACGATCGGGCCGACCACTTCGGGGATCACCTCCCCGGCCCGGCGCACGATCACCTCGTCACCGATCCGGACGTCCTTGCGATGCACCTCGTCTTCGTTGTGCAGGGTCGCACGGCTCACCATCGCCCCACCGACGAAAACCGGCTCCAGGACCGCGTACGGCGTCACCCTTCCCGTTCGGCCGACCCCGATGCGGATATCCAGCAGGCGGGTCACCTGTTCCTCGGGCGGGAACTTGTAGGCGATCGCCCACCGGGGAGCCCGCGCGGTGAAACCGAGCGCCCGCTGCTCCTCGAAACGATTCACCTTGATCACGACGCCGTCGGTCGCATACCCCCTCGCGTGCCGTGTCTCCTCCGCATTTCGCAGGTACGCCTCGACCTCACCGAGGCCCTGAACTCGTTCCGACGCCGGGTTGACCGGGAAGCCCAGGCTGCGCAGCCACTCGAGTGCGTCCCAATGGGTTTCCAGGACGGGACCGCCCTCCACCGTGCCGAGCTGGTACATCCACGCCGACAGGTTTCTCGAAGCGGTGACGGCAGGGTCCTTCTGGCGTAGGGATCCGGCGGCGGCGTTCCGGGGGTTCACGAACAGCTGGTCGCCCGCCTCGGATTGGCGCCTGTTGAGCTCTTCGAATGCCGCGTCCGGCATGTACACCTCGCCTCGGACTTCGAGCACCGCCGGCGCATCGCCGAGTAGTCGCAGCGGTATCGCGTTGATGGCCCGCACATTCGCGGTGATGTCCTCACCGACCGTGCCGTCCCCCCGAGTGGCCGCCACCGCCAGCGAGCCCTCTTCGTAGACGAGCGACACGGCGAGACCGTCGATCTTGAGCTCGCAGACGTAACTGTCCGGAGGCGCCGCGAGCATCCGCACGATGCGAGCCTCCCAGGCCTCCAACTCCTCGAACGATTCGATGTTGTCGAGCGAGAACATCGGTTCTCGGTGACGCACCGGAGCGAACTGATCCGAAATCGGCGAACCGACCCGCTGCGTCGGCGAATCGGGAGTGACGAGCTCGGGATGCTCCGCTTCGAGCTTGCGCAGTCTGCGCATCAACTCGTCGTACTCGAAATCGGAGATCTCGGGTTCGTCGAGCACGTAGTACCGGTAGTCGTGGTACCGGATCCGTTCGCGAAGATCCTCGATCTCAGAGCCCATGGCGGCTCATTCTCGCAGCGTTTCCGTGATCGTCCCTCCTCCCAGCACCTGCTCGCCTTCGTAGAGGACCGCCGTCTGTCCAGAAGCGACGTCGTCCTGAGGAACGGAGAAGTGCACCGTGCGCGCATCGTCATCGAGAACGGCCGGAAGGGGCTCCCCGTGGGCGCGAATCTGCACGTGTGTCGGCCCGGGCGCCGGTGGGTGGCCGGCCACCCACGACGGATGCGCCATCCGCAACCCGGCAAACCGTACGGCCCCCCGGCGACCGATGACGACGGTCGCCGAGGAGGGCCGGATCTCGTGCACGTATCTCGGCTCGCCGAACGCGACTCCGAGGCCCTTGCGCTGACCGATCGTAAAGTCCACCACCCCGTCATGGCCGCCTACGACGGAGCCGTCCTCATCGAGAATCGGTCCCGGACGGGCGGCGGCAGGCACTTCACGGCGGAGAAACGCCCGATAGTCGTCGTCGACGAAGCAGATGTCCTGACTGTCGGGCTTCTCGGCGGTTCGGAGTCCGAGGCCCGCAGCGATCCCACGAACCGCCTCCTTCCGGCGACCTCCGACAGGGAAGCGAAGCATCCGCAGTTGCTCCTGCCCGAGCATGGAGAGCACGTAGGACTGGTCCTTGTCCCGATCGATGCCGCGCAAGAGTCGAAACCCGTCGACCTCATGCAGGATGCGCGCGTAGTGGCCGGTGACGACGAGGTCACAGTCGAGATCACGCGCCCATCGCAGCAGATGATCGAACTTGACGATCCGGTTGCATTCGATACACGGGTTGGGGGTTCGTCCCTGCAGGTAGTCGGCGATGAACGGATCGACGATTCCTGCACGGAACTCCTCGGTGGCGTCGAGAACGTAGTAGGCGATGCCGATCCTGGCGGCGACCCTGCGCGCATCCTCGGAGTCCGAGAGCGTGCAGCATCCCCGGGAAGGCAGCCTGCCGTCGGGGCCCTCCCAGAGCTTGAGGGTCGCCCCGATCACGTCATGTCCCTCCTCGACCATGAGCGCCGCGGCGACGGAGGAGTCGACACCTCCGCTCATCGCGGCGAGCACTCTCACCGCAGGCCCTCGATCGCCTCGAGGACCGCCACCGCGGCCGCGTCCCCGTCGTCGGGGGTCGTCGTCCATCCGAAGCTGAACCGCAGGCACTCCCTCGCCCGGGTACTCGAGAACCCCATCGCCTTCAACACGTGGCTCATGTCGGCAGCTCCGCTCTGGCACGCCGAGCCTGCCGATGCGGCCACACCCTCGCGATCGAGGCGAATCAGGACCGTGTCGTTGCGGACACCCGGGATCCGAACGTGCGAGTGCTGGATCAACCGTCCATCCAACGGTGCGTTGATCTCGAGGCCTTCGATCCCGTCGATCAGTCGCGTTTCGAAGCGATGTCGGGCCTCGCCGACGTCGCTCCGGAATCGTTCCCTGTCGGCGACTGCGGCCTCCATCGCTGCGGCCATCCCGGCGATCCCTGCCACGTTCTGCGTTCCCGATCGCAGACCCGCCTCCTGTCCGCCACCGTGGAGCAGCGGTTCCAGTTGGGTACCACCGCGCACGTACAGCAAACCGACACCTTTCGGACCGCCAAACTTGTGCGCTGCGAGGGTCAGTAGATCGACGCCCAGCGCGTCGACGTCGACAGGCTCGGATGCGAAGACCTGCACGGCGTCCGTATGCACGATGGCGCCCGGCGACACCCTCTTGACCGCTGCGACGATGTCGCCGACCGGTTCGACGACTCCCGTCTCGTTGTTCGCAGCCATGATCGAGACGATCGAAGACCCTTGCGCCGTCGCCGCGGCCACTCGTTCCGGATCGACTCTCCCGAGTCGATCCACCCCGATCACCTCCACTCGATGACCCATTCGGCTCAGAAAGGCCGCACTCTCGAGCACGGCGTCGTGCTCGACCGCAGAGGTCACCACCGAGGCTCCCGAGGCGATTGCCGAACCGACGACGGCGAGGTTATCCGCCTCGGTTCCGCCGCCGGTGAAGACGATCTCGCTCGGACGCGCCCCGATCAGCCCCGCTGCGCGTTCCCTGGCGTCCTCGAGGAGATCTTTGGCCTTTCGCGCGACACCATGGATCCCCGACGGGTTCCCGAAGCCGACGGAACGCATCGCCGCGAGCGCCTCGGGACGAAACGGCGTCGTTGCAGCATGGTCGAGGTAGAGCATTCCCGGATTGTCCCACGATTCGTCGGTTTCAGAGACCGTCGATCAAGATGTCGGTGCCCGTTCGCTCGTCACCGGGTACTCGCGACATGGCCGCCCAGATGGCGATGACGGCATTCCCCACCTGCTCGAGATCGAACGCTTCGGGGTCGATCGCATGTTGCAGAGTGGCGCCTTCGACCAGCGCGATCATCATCGATGCGGCCAGGTCGTTGGTGAAGGGTGGGCGGAACTCACGTCCTGCGGCTTCAAGAAAGCCCTCGAGAAGCATCTGCAATCCTTCGCGCGTTTCCCGATAACCGACGCGAAGGTCGTCGACCACCTCTTTGCGGTTCTTGGCGAGCGCCCACAGATACAGTTGCATCGCGAATGCCGGATCGTGGATGTTCGCCTCGATCGTCCGCTTGATCGTCTCGATGGCCATCTCGGCAGGACCGACGGAACCGATCTCCGCCAGGGATTCTGCAACGCCCAGCATCGCCTGCGATCGGGAGATGGACAACGCGTACTCGAGGAAGTCGGCCATGAAGGCTTCCCTGTCGAGCCAACGGTTGTAGAACGCTCCGGTTGTCAATCCGGCGTGGCGCGAAATCCGAGCGGCGGTGAGCTGATCGAACACACGCGGGCTCGCCTTGATCGCTCGACCGTCCTCCTCGCCCGAGAACGACGCGATGACCAGATCCCAGGCGGCAGCCAGCAACCGCTCCTTGGAATCCACGACTTCGCTCAACATCAAGGCCAGCCTACCTGATCCGACGTTGAAACGCACTGTTGTATCTGATACTATTCTCCTCTGCGAAGAGAGGTAGGGTACCCGGACCAGGGACGGGGACCGCGGCGGCCCCAAAGGGCCGTCGCGGCGCGTCGGGGCGGCTTCTACCCCATCGGCCTCGGTTCGTCCCTCACTCCCCCACGAACGCTGCGGTGCGCTTGGCCAGGAATGCCTGCACCCCTTCGCGAGCATCTGCGCTCCGGAAGGCTTCGGCAAAACCTTCGCGCTCGACGGCGAGCCCTTCCTCGAGAGGAAGTCGCAGTCCCTCGTTGAGCGCCCGCTTCGCGGCGCCGTAGGCGACGGTCGGGCCGGTTGCCCACGTGTGGGCATCTTCGAGCGCAGCCTCGAACACGTCGTCGACGACACGGTCGGCGATCCCGAGGGCCAGCGCCTCGTCTGCGGACACGTACCGACCGCCGAAGATCAGCTCCTTCGCCTTCTGTTGACCGATCAGGCGGGCGAGTCGCTGCGTCCCACCGGCACCAGGGATGATCCCCAGCAGGATCTCGGGCTGGCCGACCCTTGCGTCGGCGGAGAGATAGCGGAAGTCCGCTCCCATCGCGAGCTCGAGGCCTCCCCCCAGCGCGAAGCCGCGGACGGCGGCGATCGTCGGTTTGGCGAGTCGCTCGAATGCCAAGACGACGCCACCGAGATCGGAGGCCAGATTGTCTTGCGCACCGGCCTCGAACGCAGCCTGGAACTCCTTGATATCGGCGCCGGCGGCGAAATGTGGTTCGCCGGTGATGACAACTGCTCGGATAGAGGGGTCGGCGGCGGCGGCGAACGCCTCCGCCAACTCTTCGGCAACGGCCGCAGACAGGGCGTTGACGGGCGGTCGATTCAGCCGGACCACGGCCACGGAACCATCGATGGTGTACTCGACGAACTGCACGGAAGTCTCCTCCGACGACGTTTCTCCGAGCGTAGTGCGCGAGGGACCGATGACCGCCGGCTAGCCGTCCAACATCTCCCTGGCGGCGGTCCACGGATCGACCTCGCGCCGGATCACCTCGGCTGCAATCCTCGAAAAGCGGCCGTCTCCTGCTTCCACCTCGGCCCTACGGGTCAACTCGGACGCGAGCGCCCGCTTCAGCTCCCCTCTGAGCCTGGCTGCGCGACGTTCCGACAGGTCTCCGTTCTCCTCCAGAAAAGCTCGATGCTTTCGCACCGCATCCCAGACGGCATCGATTCCCTCCCCTGTCGTGGCCACGGTCGCCAGCACAGGCGGACGCCACCGCCGATCCCCTCCAAGATCGAGCATCTGGTTGAGATCTCGGATCGTTTCGGAGACACCGGGACGATCTGCCTTGTTGACGATGAAGAGGTCGCCGATCTCCAGGAGGCCCGCTTTGTTGGCTTGGATGCTGTCGCCCCAACCCGGGTTGAGAACGACGATCGTGGTGTCTGCACTCTCCACGATCTCGACCTCTGCCTGCCCGACACCGACGGTCTCGACGAATATGTACGGAAACCCGATGGCGTCGAGGATCAGGATTCCCTTCGGGGTGGCCTCCGACACTCCGCCAAGATGCCCGCGGCTGCCCATCGATCGAATGTAGACGCCCACGTCGGAGGCATGCTCCTGCATACGGATCCTGTCGCCCAGTATCGCTCCCCCGGTGAACGGGCTCGATGGGTCGACCGCCACGACCGCGACCTGATGACCCTCGCTGCGAACGCGGTCGATCAGCAACGATGTGAGTGTCGACTTGCCTGAGCCCGGAGCGCCGGTGAGTCCGAGAACGTATGCATTCCCCGACCGGGGGAACAGCTCGGCGAGCACCTGCGCCGCGTCGGGACGATCGTCCTCGACGAGGCTGATCAGACGCGCGAGGGAACGTCGATCACCTTCGAGTGCGGCCACGACCAGGGAATGGGGCATACGCAGGAGTCTGGATTCTCCCAGAGCTCAGCGCAAGTCATTGCCGATCAGATCGCGTTGACTTCTTCCACGCCGGGCACTCGATCGGTCAGGATTCGCTCGATGCCCGCCTTGAGCGTCATGGTCGACAGCGGACACCCGCCACATGCTCCGACGAGCTGTAGGTTGACGGTGCCGCCTTCGACGCCGAGAAGGATCAGGTCGCCGCCGTCGGCCTGAAGGGCGGGACGAATGTACTCGAGTGTCGCTTCCAGCGTCTCGAGATCGATTTCACTGTTCGCTGTTGTTTCGTGCGCGGTCATGTGGGCAGCAGTGTACCGGCACCAAAGCCCTACAAAACTACGATCGGCACTGCGTCAGTCCGTGAGTACTGCGGTCAGGAACACCGTCGCGGAGCCTTCGGTGTTGCGGGCCTCGACCATCAATCGGTACGGACCGGGCGCGGCGACCTCCCCGGTGGCGGCACCATCCCAGATCAGCGACACCGGCCCTGCCTCGCGCGTCTTCCATGGAGTCTCGGTGACCACCTGCGCCCCCCGGAAGACGACGAGGCGAACCCGAGCCGGGGCCGTGACGGTCACCGACACCAGTAGAGACCTCCCGGTGGTGCCCGTGATCATCTCCGGCACGTCGCGAAGCGTCGGCGGCAGGCCGAAACCCTCCGGCGGTATCAGCATGACACCGCCCTCGTAAGTAAACCGCCACGACCCGATCGCGTCGGCGGCGATCGTCTGTCCATCGACGACGACGCTCACCGGCCCATCTGCCGAGATCCGCAGTGTCTGCTCCTTCCAGTCGAGACCGACGGTGATCGCTTCGGGCAAGAGGTCGTCCGCCGCCTCCGGAGCGAGGCCGGTGTAGTAGTGAGAGAGAATCTGACCGTAGTCCTTGCCTGCCTCGGCCATCGCCTTGGCCCCGTACTGGCTCATGCCCACCATGTGACCCCATCCATGCCCCTCGAACTCGTAGACCGGATACACGTCGATGTACCCCGAGCGGAACGAGTCGGGAAAGTGCCACTGCTTGCGAACGTCGAAGGTCGGGGACAGCACCGTCTGCGGATACGGTCCGCCGTCGGGTCGAGACGCGGGGAAGATGTCGGGGTGTGCGCGTGGCCCCCACCGGTTCATCACACCGCGAAACTCCGTGGCCGTCATCCGGGTCGTTCCTCCGGTACTGCGGATCTCGACCTTCCACGGACCACCACCGTCTTCGGTTTCGGTGACCACGACGTCGACCAGCACCCCGTCGATGAGGCCGGCGTCTCTCAGAACATCTTCGAGAATGCTGCCGCGCACCTCGTAGCGCCAATCGGCAAACGCAGACTCCTCTCCCGGCGACGGGACCGCACGAAGGTAGGGGATCGGCGACCGTCCTGCGTAGACGTCTTCATAGTTCCTGGTTCTGCCCCCGGTCGTCGAGCTGTACATCGCAAGCGCCGGCCTGCCTTTGTAGAGAAGCAGTTGACCGCTCGTCGACTCGACGGCGGCTTCCCAGCGTTTCCCCGCGGCCGAGGCGACCTGGTCGAGCCCTCCGTACACCTGACACGCCGAGGAGGCGCAGATGTCGAACCCGTAGGTCTTCCCGGAACCGGCTCGACCTCTCCTCAGTGTCCAGGCCAGATACGTGCGGGCGGCGACCGCCTGTGCCTGCAGCGCAGCTTCAGGCCACGAAAACGGCACCTCCTGAATCCCGAGCAGATAGTCGTCGACGCCCACATGGTCCAGCAGGACGAGGCCATCGGAAGCAGACGTCACCTCGAGAGAGCCCGCATAGTGGCGGCCGTTCCATGAAAGCGTCACGCCGTCGCCCGGTACGATCGTCACCGAGCGGTACGGACCGCTGGTCGTCGTCTCCTGAGCCGCGGCCGGCGGCACCATCATGACGATCAGCAGCAGTGCCGATACGGCCGAGATGCTACGCACGATGAATATCGGCTCCGAGTGCCGAAAGCTCCTCGACGAAACCCTCGTACCCGCGATCGATATGAAATACGTCGCCGATCGTCGTTTGCCCCTCGGCTCGAAGTCCCGCGAGCACGAGGGCGGCTCCGGCACGGATATCGGGAGCGATGACCGGACAGCCGGAGAGACGATCGACGCCTCGGATCACGGCATGCTGCCATTCGACGGTGATGTCGGCGCCCATGCGCATGAGTTCGCCCACATAGCGGAACCGGGCGTCGTAGAGGTTCTCGGTCACGACCGAGCTGCCCGCGGCGACGCTCAACAGCGCGACCATCTGCGGCTGCATGTCCGTATGGAATCCGGGGAAGGGAAGCGTCGCGAAGTCGACGGCTCGAGGACGTTCCGGTCCCACGACCCGAATCCAGTCGTCGCCGACGTCGACATCGCAACCCGCGGTGTCGAGCTTGCGCAGTTCCATCCGCAAATGCTCCGGTACGCAGCCTTCGACGCGCACGTCCCCGCCGGTGATCGCCCCCGCCACGGCGTACGTGCCCGCCGCGATCCGGTCCGGGATCACCTCGTGGCGCACCGGATGCAGCTCCTGGACCCCTTTGATCTGCAGGGTGGAGGTCCCTGCTCCTTCGATGATCGCCCCCATCTCCGTCAACTGGGTGCAGAGGTCCTGGATCTCCGGTTCGCGGGCGGCGTTGCGGATGACCGTTTCACCGTCGGCGAGCACCGCTGCGAGCAGCAGGTTCTCCGATGCCCCCACACTCGGGAACTCGAGGCCGATCTCGGCTCCTCGGAGCCGCCCCACCACGCTCGCTTCGAGCACTCCATGTTCGAGCTCGAAGCACACGCCCATCTTCTCGAGTCCCGAGAGATGCATGTCGATCGGTCGCGCTCCAAGATCATCTCCACCGGGAAACGCCACACACGCCCGGCCGCTCCTTGCCAGCAGGGGACCCATCACGACGATCGAAGCCCGCATCTTTCGGACGAGGTCGAGAGGGGCCTCGGGCACGAGCTGCGCCGTGGTGTCCATCGTGAGCGTCCGGCCCCTGAACACACAAGAGACACCGATGTGCTCGAGCACTTCCGCCATCAGCTCGACGTCGACGATCTTCGGCACGTTCACGAGCTCGTGCATCCCGGGTGCGAGGATCGCCGAGACCATTTCTTTGAGGATGGCGTTCTTCGCGCCGTGAACGTTTACGGTTCCGTGGAGGGGAACGCCCCCGGTGACGCTGATACTGTCCATCGTCTGCATTGTACGGGTAGCCTTGGTGCGAACCGGAGGAATCAATGCGCATCGCAATCGGAGCAGATCACGCCGGGTACGTGATGAAGGAGCATTTCGGACGCCTGCTCTCGGAAGCCGGGCATGCCGTCGTCGACGTTGGCACCTACTCCGAGGATCCCGTCGACTATCCCGACTACGCGGCGGCGGTGGGCCGCACGGTTCGGGAGGGGAGAGCCGATCGTGGCGTCGTCGTCTGCGGATCGGGCGCGGGTGCGGCGATCGCGGCGAACAAACTGCACGGAATCAGGGCAGCGCTCTGTCACGACACGTACACCGCCCACCAGTCGGTCGAGCACGACGACGCCAACGTCCTGGCCGTGGGGAGCAGGGTCATCGGCCCCTCACTCGCAGACGAGATCGTGATGACATTCATCGATGCACGTTTCGATGGCGAGGAACGGCACGTCCGCCGGCTGAACAAAGTGATTGCGCTCGAAGCGCAAAGCCAGGTGGCCGGCGCCTGAAACCGCCGAGGTTCCACGCACCAGAGCTTGTTCCTCGAAAGTCGATAGGCTCTGCACGAGCACACGCGGGGACGGTGACGATGCAACTCGAGGTTTTCGCCGACGCCGCGACGCTTGCAGACGAGGCCTCCTCTCTGATCGCCGCTCAGATTCGGAGTGGCATGACCACCCTCGGGCTCGCGGGTGGCAACACGCCGAGGGCCACCTACGAGCGGCTCAGGAGCCAGGACGTGCCGTGGGACGGTGTCGTGGCGTGGCTCCCCGACGAGCGGTGGGTGCCACCGGGACATCCCGATCGCAACGCGACGATGGCCTCGACCACTCTCTTCGACCACGTGCCTGCAACGCTCCTCGAGGTCCCGTGGGTCGACGGGCCGGAACAAGCCGCCTTGCTCTACGAGGAGGCCCTGCAGGAGGTCCTCCCTTCGGCACATGGACACCCCGGCCCCGACCTCGTGCTACTCGGCCTCGGAGATGACGGCCACACCGCATCATTGTTCCCCGACACCGCCGCAGTCGATGAACGTGACCGCCTGTACGTCTCCAACTGGGTACCGGCCAAGGACGCGTGGCGGCTCACCGCCACTCTCCCCTTGCTGTGGGCCGCGCAGCGAATCATCTTCCTCGTCTCGGGTGCAGGCAAGGCGCGGGCCCTCAAGAGCACCCTGCAGGGGGCAGCGTCGACACCTGCGGCGAGGATGCTGGACGGCGCAGCAGATGTCGTCTGGATGGTCGACAGGGAGGCGGCTCAACTCCTGTGAAGGACGACACACTTCCCACCGGGCTCGGGGACCTCGCCGCCGACGCGGCCGTGGGGTGATCGGCTCAAGCCCGGGGCGTTCTTGCCGATATCTGACTCGTGGACGCTGGGCACGAAACTCGCTCTGGGCTGATAGGCGCGCTCTTCGCGCTCGTCCTCGGTCTCGCAATGGTTCTGCTCGTCGCCTCGCCGGCGCTTGCAGACGCAACGTCGGACGCAGAAGCCTGCTTTCTCTCCAAGATCAATGCCGCCAGGACGGCGACCGGTGCACAGACACTCCAGCGGGACGCATCCCTGGCAGGCTACGCACGAATCCATTCGCAGGCCATGGCGGACGACGGGAGCATCTACCACTCCACGACCGGTGACCTCGCCCCGTACCTCCCGAGCGACTGGGTGATGTGGGGCGAGAACGTGGGTGTCGGCGGCACGTGCGCCATACTCTTCGATGCCTTCATGGCCTCTCCCCTCCACAAGGAGAACCTCCTGAACCCGGTGTTCCAGTACGCAGGCATCGGTGTCTACATCGACGTCGACGGCACGCTCTGGACGACCCACATCTTCCTGCAACGACAGACCGCGACCACCACGACCACGACCACCACCGCGCCACCCACCACCACCACGACCGCGCCAC